>PLBW01000093.1 GCA_003135475.1 Acidobacteriaceae bacterium | reverse complement strand
TTCATGGGCTGCGAGATTGCCCAATGGAGCGAATGGAACCACGACGGCAGCGTGGACTGGCATGCGCTGGGATTTGCTCCTCACCAGGGAGTGCAACGCTGGGTCCGCGACCTGAATACGTTTTATCGCGGCGAGCCCGCACTCTACGAGACTGACTTCATGCCCGAAGGCTGGCGCTGGATCGACGCCGACGACACCGACAATAGCGTGCTGACCTACATGCGGCTTCGCAAGGACGGCACCGGCCCCGTCGTGATGGCCTGCAATTTCACTCCAGTACCGCGGCGCGGCTACCGCGTCGGCGTGCCTCACGAGGGACACTGGCGGGAGGTGTTGAACAGCAATGCCGCCATTTACGGCGGCACCGACGAAGGCAACCTGGGAGGATGCCACACCGACGCGTTTCCCACTCACGGGCACAACTATTCGCTGCTGCTCGACATCCCGCCGCTGGGGATGGTGATTTTCAAGCAATAGCGGCGACCCGACTCTAGCTCTTCACGAAACTGAGCGTGGGTGTCCCATCCTGCTCGCCCGCCTTTGGCGAGAGGATGGGAGGCGAAAAACCGGACGAAGATCACAGAGAATCCCCGGTTCCCCGGAGTATATTGCGGTCGTGCTTACTTCCCACCCTGTCGTCCAAAACCAGGACGCCAAGGGTGGGGCACCCAGAGCTGGACAGGTTGCACCCTGAAGCGAAAGGGTGGCCCACCCGCCCGCGGAGGCACCCTGAAGACAAAGCTTAAGACTGTGCTTTTGCAGTTATCGCTGTCTTGGCTTGCGGCGGCGGTTCTCGGCGCCACCGCGATGTTCCTCTATTTTTCTAGCTATTGCTGGAACGGCGGGACCGACTGCGCCGCATATTCGCCGATCCGGAGATGGATCGCTTTCTTGCTGGCCGCACCCATTTTTGTCATGCAACGCTGGGTTTTCGGTACGGTCGACAACGTCGCCAATTTTGACCCTGTGGTCTTCGGCAGATTCGGCTGGCTCGCGTTGTGGGCTTACTACTTTGCGATAACCTCAGGAGGGATGCGACTGGCTACACGACTCCGACGCCGAGGTGGTACCAGGTAGATTCTATGAATCGATGGCTCGAAATTATGCTAATCGTGGCAGCGGCATTCTCCTTTACGCTTGTATGTATGTTTGTGGGCGGATCGCCGGCTGCGACGGACCCAATGCGTTATCTTTGCGCGCATCTCATGGGGCCCGGCATGGCGATCACCGTCTATTGGTTGCATGCCAAAGCGCTCGGAGAGGCTTTTGGCTGGCTGAGCGTGGCCGTCAACACATTGATCTACAGCGCGCTGTTTGGGTCAGCTCTCGGGCTCCTGCGGTTCATGCCGAGCTGGCGTAAATCGCAGAGCTGAGGGTGTCGCGGTGTCCAGATGAATAGATGGCTCAGAGGGCGCGTGGCCCGGCCTAGAATTGCGAGGGTGCTCCACCCAAGCTTCTTTTGCTTGGGTGGGCGGCTAAGCTAATTGCCAAGTGCTAATTGCTAACGGCCGACTCTAGCTCTTCACGAAGTTGAGCGAGGCCGAGTTCATGCAGTAGCGCAAGCCTGTGGGCTTCGGACCGTCATCGAAGACGTGGCCCAGGTGCGCGTCACACTCGACGCACAGCACTTCCGAGCGCTCCATGCCAATGCTGCGATCGGTGTTGACCTTGACGTTCTCTTTGGCAATGGGAGCCCAAAAGCTGGGCCAGCCCGTGCCGGAGTCGAACTTGGTCGCCGAGCTGAACAGCGCATTCTTGCAGCACACACAGCGGAAAATCCCCTTGGCGTGCAGGTCCCAGTACTGGCCGGTGAAGGCGTGCTCGGTCCCCTTCTGCCGGGTGACGTTAAATTGCTCAGGCGTCAGTTGCGCGCGCCATTCGGCATCGCTCTTGACGACTTTCTTCACGCGCTCGGGGCCGATCTTTTCTCCCGAATCCTTGAACTCCACAACCTCGACATAATCCGCGGTGGGCGCGGCGTTGGCTTCCATGTCTTTATCTTTCAAGATGCTCATAAGCGCTACTCCAGACAGTGTTAGAAAAGCTGTTTTGAGAAAATTTCGACGGTCACTCATATCGATGAACCTGCCAGTTTCAAGTTTCTCAGTTTCCGGTGATCGACGCGCGATACAGATTGGGAAACTGCTGTTGAAGGTTCGCCACCTTCGGCAAATCGTTGTACCTGATGTACGGGTTGTCAGGATGAAGCGTGGCGTAATTCTGGTGATAAGCTTCCGCCGGATAAAACGCCTTCAGCGGAACCACCTGGGTCACAATCGCGCGCGGGAAAAGTTTGGCCTGATCCAACTGCGCGATGTAGGCCTGTGCAATGTGCTTCTGCTGATCGCTGTTGTAGNNTGTAGAAGATCACGGAGCGATACTGCGTCCCTGTGTCCGGTCCCTGGCGATTCAACTCCGTAGGATCATGCGCGACGGAGAAAAACACCTTAAGCAGCTGCCCATAGGAAATCTTTGCGGGATCGTAAACCACCTTTACCGACTCGGCATGTCCGGTAGTTCCGGTGCTGACCACTTCATATTCGGCGGCGACGGACAGCCCGCCCGAGTAGCCGGACGTGGCGCTGACGACGCCCTTCACATGTTGGAAAACCGCCTGCACCCCCCAGAAACATCCGCCGGCAAAAACGGCGGTCTCTTGGCCGCTCTTCGCAGACACCGATTCATCCACGGCGGGATTGGGCAGAACTACGGCGCTCCTCTCACCCGCGATCGCAAACATCGCCACGAAGGCGCAAAGCAATAAAGAAGAAACCAGCAGGCTGAAATGAGACTTCGACATAACCATCCTCCCTCGGATTTCGCTCCGAGGCTCCCTTCAGTTAGAGTCGCAATTGGCGCGAAAGTTACAGGCAAATCCGGAGCTGCGAGTTGGGCGGCTCACAAGACTGTGGCGACCAGTGTCGCCCCGCGGCTTCATCCTCTTACCTACATAAAAAGCCATCTCTCAAATCATCCTGGGTCCGTATCAGGGCACGAACTTTAGTCGTGCCGAATGAAGCGCAGGAAAGCTTAGGGCTTTAGCCCCTGCAAATCAGGCCCTCAGGGGCTAAAGCCCGATTCGTTGTTAAACCCTTGCGGCACGGCTGAAGCCGTGCCCCTTCAAAACGTGAGATCCTCATGAATAATGCAGCTAAAGCGCGTGATCGAAGCCGAACTCTTTCCGGAGCGCTGGATCGCTCCTTCCCCCGCATAAATGCGGGGGCTTCCACCAAACAGCACACCCCGCGGTTTTGCACCGACTCTCCCCGAAGCTTCTGCTCGAAGCGACGGACGGAAGTTCGGTGTCGAACGCCATACTTGCCTGAACCAAAACTGTGCCGCCGCGCGTCCTATCCTGTGTCATGAAAAAAGCCTTTCAGGTACTGGTCGCCTCCGTCGTTTTCGGCCTGTGCTTTTCCCCGCGCGCCTGGGCACAGACTCCGGTTGTAGTTGAGCTGTTCACCTCGGAGGGGTGCTCCACCTGCCCGCCAGCCGACGCGCTCCTGGTCCAACTGAGCCAGAAGACTCCGCCCGGAGTGGAGCTTATCCTTTTGGGGGAACACGTTGACTACTGGAACCATGATGGCTGGAGCGACCGCTTCTCCTCGTCGCAATTCAGCCAGCGGCAGAGTGATTACGAGGAGCATCTTCATGTGGCTGGGCCGTACACGCCGCAGATGGTGATCGACGGTCATCTGCAGTTTGTTGGCAACGATGTGGCGGCTTTGCAGCGCAACCTTGAGTTGGCGTCGGCGCAGCCGAAAATCGCGCAGGTGTCATTGGAGTGGGAAGCCGGCGATCATCTGAAGATCGCGGTGCAGGCTCCAGAGAAAACGCACGCACACATTTTTCTCGCCGTGACTGAGGACGGGCTGACAACCGCGATCTCCGGTGGCGAAAACAGCGGCCGGACCTTGCAACATGCAGCCGTCGTGAGGGAGTTGCGCGAACTTGGGAGCGTGAAGAACGGATCGTTTGACAAGATCGTCGAGGTCTCGCGACATTCCGGATGGAACGCCGCCAATCTCAAAGTCGCCGTGTTAGTCCAGGATGGCGACGGTGGTCCGATCATAGGGGCAGCATCTCTGCATTACCCGCCCTTGACGGCGGCAACACAATGAGGACCTGTTTCCCACCCTTTCGCCAAAGGAGGGCGAAAGGATGGGGCACCCAGTGTCGTATAGTCTTTGCGGAGGCGCTGCGATGAGACATGCAATCCTGGGAGCGGGAGCAATAGGCGGGCTGATCGGCACCGTGATGGGTTCGTTGGGCGAAGATATAACGGTGATCGTGCGGCCAGAAAAACTGGCGGGCTATCCCGACACGTTGACGCTGGAACGGCCGTCGGGCACGATCACCGCGCCGGCGAAAGCCGTGGCCCGACTGACGCAACCCGTCGATGTGCTGTGGATCGCAACCAAGACCTACCAACTGCAGGCCGCGCTCGAAGCCGTGGAGTCGGCGCCCAACACTGTGATTCCTCTGCTGAACGGCATCGACCACGTCGCGGCGCTGCGATCCCGCTTCGGGCACGACCACGTGGTCCCGGCAACCATCGCGGTGGAGGCGGAGCGGCTTGCGCCCGGTCGCTTCATTCAGCGCTCACCCTTCGTTCGCTTCAACCTGGGCGCCGGCTTGGAGACCCCGCTGGGGCCGATGGTCGTGCGCCTGACGGACCTCGGATTCACCTGCCAGTTGATCCTGAATGAGCAAACCTTGCTGTGGAGCAAGCTGTGCTTCCTGGCGCCCTTGGCGTTGGTGACTTCAGCGTCGGGAAAAAACAAGGGCGAGTTCTACGCGGACGCGGCCTGGAAGGGAAAATTCGATTCTGCGGTCGCCGAGGCATGCGCGGTGGCCAAGGCCGATGGAGCGGAGGTCAACCTCGCGAAGCTGCAGGAGACGTTCGACGGTTTGCCGCCGGCCATACGCAGCTCCATGCAGAAAGACCTTGCCGCGGGACGGCAGCTCGAACTTGATGCGATCGGCGGCCCAATCGTACGCGGAGGTGAACGCTACGGCATAGCGGTCCCGACGACGCTCGAGCTGATCGATGCGATCAATGCAGCGGTGGCTAATAGCGGAAATCCTCGGAAGCTATAGGGGTGCTTCGACTCCGGCGAAAATCATTTACCACGGAGACACAGAGGACACGGAGTTCTAGTTTTCTATCGAGAAGCCATCTCATAAATGCCGGTGCGGCCCAAAGCGAAGTACCTCAGGGGCTAAAGCCCAGTCCGTAACGGGCCATTTACGGCACGGCTGAAGCCGTGCCCTGATACAAACCGATTTATGAGATAGCTTCAAGTTTTCTCCGTGATCTCCGTGCCTCCGTGGTGAATACGATTCTTACTCCACGTATTCAGGATCGCGCTTCCATCCGGTGACCATGGAATAGAAGTTATTCCACCCGTGCAGGAGGACCATAATGAGGTGGCCCGGAATGAAGGCCAGAAATCCGCACATGGAGAGGAAGTGCCAGATGCGCGCGTAATGGAAACCGCCCATCAGCCAGGCCAGCCACCAGAATTGGTCGGGTTTGTAGAGCACCAGGCCGGTCAGCGTCGAGAGCACACCGAAGAAAACGGTGGAGGTGTAAGCCAGCTTCTGGAGCGGGTTGTAGGCGGCGTCAACCACAGGCTTCGGTCCGAAGAAAAAGTAATAGCGCGCCATCGGCCAAACCCCTGTGATGTCGCGCGCGGTGAACAACACCTGCCGCCAATGGCCGGTGGCGATCTGGTAGATCACATACATCAACCCGCTTCCCACGAAGATCCACATGAAAGTGAAGTGCCACTGCAAGGCGCCACCCAGCCACCCGCCAAGCGTGATCAGCCGGGGAATGTCGAGCAAGTTTTTCTGCGGAATCTTGGGACCGAAGCTGGGAAAGGCGCGGAAGATCTGCAGACCGGTGCCCACCAGCACCAGCACCGCCGCCGCGTTCACCCAGTGAGCGAAGCGCACCACCCAGGGATGCTCATAGGCAATGGTGAGCGGTCCAGCGACTTCCGCCACATTTTGCTTTCGCACATTCGCGCTGGTTGCCATCAGGGTCTGCCTCAGAGTCCGCCGTACCAGCTATAGCCCTGGTCTTCCCAGTAGCCGCGCTTGTCGGCCTGCAGCACATTGGTCACGCGAATGGTGTCGAGATACTTGGCCTGCTTGTAGCCGATCTTAGTCGGCATTTGCAGCCGGAGTGGGGCGCCGTGTCCGCGGTCGAGCGGTTTGCCATACATTTCGTAACAGAACAACGTCTGCGGATGGAGCATGGCCTCCATGTCGATGGATTCGTAATATCCATCCGCACATTCGGCCTCGAGAAAACGTGCGCTGGTATTGGCGCCGATCGCCCGCAGAAAATCGGAGGCGCGCGTGCCACCGAAATTTCCAATCACGTCCCAACCTTCCACGCACACGTGCCGGGTGTTCTGCGTGACCTTGGGAAGCGCCTGAATCTGGGAAAGCTTGTATTCGCCAGGATGCTTGACCAGACCCTCCACCGTCAGGGTCCATCTCTCGAGATCCACGCCGGGATCGACAACGTCGTAGAAGTTGTAAGGGAACTTTTCGAAGGGAACGACATCGCCATCGCGAAAGGTTTGCGCCAGCCGCGCGCGCCCGAAGAGCTTTCCCGAGGCCCAGTCGCTGAGGTGAAGTCCGTCGTTCAAAAGAGGCTCGCGAAGCTTGGGTATCGCAAAGGCCCCCAGCGCCAACACCGGAACCAGCTTCAACAGTTCGCGGCGATTCATGCGCTTGCGTTCGGCAGGAGCAACACGGCGCACTTCTTCGCCCGCTGGACCGATGGCATGCAGCACAGCAGGGGCAGCGACTTGTTCTGGCTGTGCAGCGACGTCTGACTGTACGGCGGCTTGGGGAACGCGCTCTTCTTCGTGCTGTTCGGCCTCTTCTGGAATGCGCTCTTCCGCTCGGCCAGCAATGCGATCGGCCGGCCCGGTTGGCGGCTGCGGGCCTTCGTCAGTCTCAGGCGGCTTCTGTTCTTCGTGGATGTCGTCGGGCATACTAATCTCGATACGAACAAGCTTGCTGATTAGATTGGCGAGTGAGGCAAAAGTTACACCGCAGAAGTGTTCAGTGCAAGCGGAAGGCGAATCCCAGTAGTGGCTCAATTTCAGCGATCTCGTTTGGACCCTTACTGAACTCGTCAACCTATTGAAAATCAAGGAAACCGAATCACATTTGCTAGACTGTTATTGACCTCAGTGGACCCGTACGTTACGCTGATGCGTCTAATGGGATGTGCCGATGTGTGTTCATGGCGCAAACCCCAAAGCGGGAGAGAATCCGGTGGCCACCGCAGCAGCCGTCTTAAGCAACTTCGGGACTGACAACTGGAAGGCAGAACTGTATGAGAGTCTCTCTCTGGCGGCCCGGCTTTCTATGGCCGTAAAGTCGGTCAAGACCCACGGCCACAGTGTCAGGATGTCTTATTGGTTGTGGAAGATCAACGGGAAAGCCGCGAAGTTTTTTCAGAGAGTTGACGATATTACCGCCGGGACCATTCTGTCGGAACCCGATGCTAAGCCACCCACTCCAGAAGAGATTCAAAAGGCAATTGCAAAGTTGATGGAAGTCGGCACGTCGTATAACAGCATCTATGAAGAGGCGCGCCGAAAGAGGTTACTCAACAACTCTCTTATAGCCGGGCCGGTTACGGCTTTGCGGGCCAATGCTGATCAGTTTTTTGAACTGGCGGAGTGGTGCGAACTAATACTGCACGCTGATCGGGTTGAGGAAATTTTTGCTGCCGCTAATGAGCAGAGGGCCAGGGGTGACGTATATGACCTTTCGCAGGTCTAGATGATTGGCGCTCAAAGTCCAGCTCGCAGGAACCGCATTCAAGTACCTAAGTAGTCTCGATCGACCCACCAAAGCCCGCATCAAGGACAAATTAGAGGCCATCGCAAAATCACCCCTTGATCCGCGTCTTTCGAAACCCCTTACGGCCAGCACAAAGAGATGCACCCGAGTAGGTTCCTATAGGGTGCTCTTCGAATTTGACGACGAAGTTCTCTTCGTTGCCGAAATTGGGCCACGCGGGCAGATTTACAGGAAAGCATGATTTCCAATTACTTCGGAGCCCTTCCTTCCTTCACTTTCGTCCGCCTCAGTATCCGTGCTCGCTGCCTTCGTCCAGCTTCACTTTGCCCCGGAACATGCGATAGACAAAGATGAAATATCCCAGCACGAGAATCATGCCTATCGTCCACCAGACGAAGCCAACGCCCAATCCGTGCGCGCCGGCAGCGGTGTTGTAAATCGTCAGGCTGAAGTTGGCGCCGGTGCTGGCGGGCAGCACGTTGGGATAGAGCGCAAAGGCTGCTCCCACCAGCATGCCGACGATGTAGGCACACGACGCCAGGAACGCGCCTTTGTCGTTTCGCTTCGAATGTGCATAGTACAGATAGATCAGGCTGCCGATCACCAGCGCCGGGACCAGGTATCCAACGGGCCAGCGGCTGTAATTGTCCAGCACGTGCGGGACGACGTACACGGTGGCGATCAGGCTGACAACCGTGAGCACGACCTGCACCGGCCAGCACCAGCCGGCAACCTTGCGAGCCCGTGCGTTCAGGTCGCCTTCAGTCTTGATCGCGACGTAAAGTGACCCGTGCACGACGAGGGTCACCAGCGCGACCAAGCCGCAGATGACGGTGTACCAGTCGAGGATGCCGTTCTGCGCGCCCACCCGCCAGTTGGTCCACAGCGGCTCGAAGAAATAGCCGTCGGCTTGCAGCGGAACGCCGCGCACCACATTGCCCAGAGCCGCGCCGAAGAAGATGGCCAGCAGGATGCTCGAAATTCCAAAGATAACGTCGAAGAAGCTCTTCCACACCGGATCCTGAATATGGGCGCGAAACTCAATGCCGATGCCGCGCAGCATCAGCAGCCACAGCACCATCATCAGCGGCAGGTAAAAGCCGCTGAAGCTGGACGCATACAACAGAGGAAAGGCGAAGTAGAGGGTCCCNNTTGACATGGCTATCGCACCTCCACGGGAGTTACCGCAACTGCACCGGGTTTTTGCGCCAAAGGCCCAGGATCGGGATCCGGCCCATGCTCGATTTCGCGGCGCACCAGGAAGAGGAACAAGATCGAAAGCACGGTGTACATCCCCAGAAATCCGAGGAAGCTGAACCAGGCATTTCCAGCCGACACCATCTTGGAATAGCCATCCACGGTGCGCAGCAAACCATAGACCAGCCACGGCTGCCGGCCCAGCTCGGCTGTCATCCAACCTGCGGTGTTGGCAATGTAAGGCAATGGGAACAGCAACAGCAAAACCCAGAGCATCCAGCGAGCGCTGTACAACAGGCGCCGCCAGAGCAGGAATGCTGCGATTACGGAGACAGCGATGAAGATTGTCCCCAGCCCAACCATCACATGGTAGGAGAAATAGAGCAGGGGAATGCTGTCGGGCCAATCTTGCTTGGGTACCGCGTTGAGACCTTTTACCTCCGCGTTCCATCGGCGCCAGGTCAGAAAGCTCAGCATCTTGGGAACGATGATCGGGTTGTCGATCTTCTGCGCCGGGACATTGGGCTGGCCGATAATCACCAGCGGCGCTCCCGGTTGCGTCTCCCATAAAGCTTCCATCGCGGCCAGCGTCACGGGCTGGTTGAGCGCCACCAGGCGGCCCTGCGCGTCGCCTGTCGGGAACACTTGCAAGACGCTCGCGATCAATGCCGCAATCACGCCGACGCGCACGAAGATGCGTCCCTGCTGCAAGTGTTTCCGGCTGAGCAGGTAGAATGCGCCGACCGCCGACATCACGAACGCCCCGGTGATGACCGCGCCGCTCATGTTGTGCGCATACTGCCACCAGGCCCAGGGATTCAGCACCAGTTGCCAGAAGCTGCTCAGTTGCAGGGAACCGTCAGCCGCACGCTGATAGCCGACCGGGTGCTGCATCCAGGCATCGGTCGCAACAATGAAGTACCCCGATAGCCATGACCCGACAAAGACCATTAGCGCGGTGAACCAATGCTGTATTTTGGTCAGCCGCTTTTCACCGTAAAGAAATAGTCCGAGGAATGTGGACTCCAGGAAAAAGGCGAAGACGCCTTCCATAGCCAGGGTTTGTCCGATCACGCCACCGGCGTAACGGGAAAAATGCGACCAGTTGGTGCCGAACTGGAATTCCATGGGAATTCCGGTCACCACGCCGATTATGAAATTGATGCCGAAAATCTTGGCCCAGAAGCGGGCCGCCCGGTCGTAACTCTCGTCTTTGGTCTTGAGCGCCAGGGTTTTCAAGATCACGATCAACGGCGCCAGTCCCATGGTCAACTGGGGAAACAGGTAGTGATAGGTCACGGTGAAGGCGAAGTGCAGGCGGTGGATCAACAGTGCGCTATCCATGCATAGACCCTCGCTGGGAAACGCTGCTCCCGGAGATTACGCGGCCTTGTGCCACGTGCAACGGCTGTGGGAACAACGTGCTTCTTATTGTTCAGCAACCAGGGCACAACGCGCAATGAGTGAAGTCACAAAACGCAGTGAGCGAACTGGGGGGCGCACGGCCGCGACTGGTTGGGGCTGCGGCGAGATGGGCTCGATCGGAGTCGGGGCGCGTCCGACGCCCGGCGCCCGGCGCCAAAGACCGAGTCTTCCTCGCGGTTCCTGGGTCTAAACTAGTATCAATGTCTCGTCCTTTTCTGAATACGCTCTTCTCCCTGTGTTTAATGGCAGGAGCGGTAGTGTTGCTGGTGCAGCACCCGATCAACCTGCAAGCCCAGCAGCGCACCATGCGCCTCATCCTGAAAGATGGCTCCTACCAGTCCGTGGTGAAATACGAGATCCAGGGTGACCGGGTCCACTATCTCAGTGCGGAACGGTATGAGTGGGAAGACATTCCGAGTTCGTTCATCGACTGGGACGCGACCAAGAAATACGAAGCTGACTTCAGCAGCGGCAAACTCCGCACGCCGCGGGAGGAAACCGCCCAGGAAAAAGAGGACCGCGAGAAAGAGGACGCCAACTCGCCACAAATCGCGCCCGGTCTGCACCTGCCCGGGAGCGGCGGGGTGTTTCTGTTCGATCAGTACCAGGGCAGACCGGAATTGGCGGAGATTGTGCAGAACGGCAGTGAACTAAACAAGAACAGCAATAAGAGTGTTTTGCGTGCCACGATCAATCCAGTAGCCAGTTCCAAGCAGTCCTTTGAACTCAAAGGCGAACACGCGAAGACACAATCTCACGCGCCACGTCCGGCCATCTACATTGATATCGACGAAGGGGCCCAGAGCGGCACGGAGATGGCGGACCACTTCCGCTTGGTACGCGTTGCCGTCAAAAAAGACACCCGCATCGTCGCCAATCTGAAAGTTACCTTCACCGGCAAGGCGAGCGAGCAGAGCATCTCGGTGCCCGCAAACGTGGAGAAGCTTGGCACGGGACAGTGGGTGAAGCTGACTCCGGCACAGGACCTCGCCGCCGGCGAGTACGCAGTGGTGGAAATGCTCGACCCGCAGGAGATGAACCTTTACGTGTGGGACTTCGGCGTCAATCCCAATGCGCCGGCAAACCCGAACACCCTGCAACCGGACAAGCCCAGCGCGGAAGCGCTGCCGAAATAAGGAAACCGCGACTGTGGCAGGTCGAGCAGCGCGGGGATTAGGACGTGGGCGGTTCTGCCTCGGATCCCACAATTCCCATACCCGATAAAGCAATGTTGTCACGCCCCGCCTGCTTCACCTGATACATCATTTCATCGGCGCGTTGCACCAGCGCCTGCGGAGAAACTGCGTCCGCTGGAAAACCTGCAATACCGATGCTGGCCCGAAGGGAGAGCGGCACACCCTCCGCCGCGAGCCATTGCCTGGAGTGGAAAACTGCCATCAGCCGGCGCGCCACTAAGAGAGACCCATCTATTGAAGTTTGGGGCAATAGGATGGCGAATTCGTCGCCGCCATAGCGAAAGGCGGCGTCTATCAAGCGAAGGTTTTCGCGCAAGGCGTGTCCCACCTGACCCAGAAGCTTACTGCCGGCCAGGTGTCCATGCTCATCGTTCACCCGCTTAAAGTGGTCGAGGTCAAGAAACAGGAGGCTGAACTCGTATCCGAAACGTTGCGAACGATGTACCTCGTCGGAGAGCGTGGTGAACAAATGACGAGCGTTGTACAAACCGGTGCAGTCGTCGGTGATACTGAGTTCCTGGATGCGCTGGACAGCGCGCGCGTTCTCGATGGCGATGGCGGCGTAATCGGCCAAGGTCCGTAACAGTATCTCGTTACGGGTGTACACCTGCATATCAATATTCAGCATCTGGATGATGCCCAGGACTTTGCCACCCGTGCGCACCGGCATGCAGACCACGGAACACCCTTTTTCGAAGAACTCGTGAACGCTGGGGTGCTGCACGCGCTCGTCCACGGCCACGTCTGGAATGACCAGCGGCGCGCCATGGTTGAGCACCCATCGTGCCAGGCTCTCCCCCGATCTCAATTGCAGGGCGTTGAGGTCCTCGCAACCTTTGCCGACCGCAGCCGCGTAATAGAGTTCGTCCGAGGCCTCGTCCAGCATAAGCAGAGACCAGGTCGCCGGCTCGAAATAAGCGGCCATCTTCTGCATGATGGTTTGCAGAATGGTGTCCAGATCAAGCGACGAGGTCAGGGCTTTGGCGACGTCGTGAAATATCTTCAGCTCGTAAAACTGCCGATCGTTTTCGGTGGCTGGAAGCGACATGCAAGAACCTGCGGCAGATCCCGTCTGCACTCCGGAAAAGTGAACCAGGCCCCGGCGGCCCTTATCCAAACAGTCCAGGCTCAACAAATACACGCCCGCCTACCAGGTATTTTACCGGAAAGCACAGGCTGGTGGCCTAATTTCCAGCAGGGCAAGCTGACCCGCTTACGGTTGCCAGCCGGTTTGACACTGCCTGCGCCCCTTTCTATGATCGGCGAGGGAGCTTGCTGAACTTCAGTGGCATAAGCCGTTGGAGCAGGACGAGGCTTGAGATGGGTGCATTCGGCGAAGGGTTGCGTCGCGAGCGCGAGATGCGGGACATCTCCCTCGACGAAATCGCCGCCACCACAAAGATTGGAACTCGCCTGCTCCGCGCCTTGGAAGAGGAACAGTTCGATCTCCTCCCCGGCGGTATCTTCAACAAGGGATATGTTCGCGCCTATGCGAAGTACGTCGGAATCGACGAGGAGAAGGCCATCGCCGGCTATTTGCAAGCCGCGCAGGAAGCGGCGCCGGGCGCCCATGCGGCTGCCGACCAAAACCCTTCCAGTCGATTCGAGCGATCCAGCCGCGAAGAGGCAAGTGCCGGGCGCCGATCTCCATTGCCCGTGGTTCCCATACTGATCGCTCTGGTTCTGATGGCGGGGATCGCCGGCGGCTGGCGAGTTTACCGGGAGCGTCAACTCGACCGGAAGCAGCAAGCCGCGACCACGGTCACGCAGGATACGGCGCTGCGCGCGTCCACTCCCAGCCCTCCACCAGCAAGCGTGTCCACTGCGGAAAAATCGTCGCCTCCGACCGGTCCTGACACCAGTAATCATGCAGGAACCGACGTTACCACCAGCGCAAAACCAGCCGAGGCGAGAGCTGGCACGCCGCTGCCAGCAACGGCTCCTATCAGTCTGGCAGCGGGGACAAACAATGTTGCGAATTCCGCAGGTGCTACTCCCTTCGAACTCACGGTCCGCCCCAAGAATCGCGCCTGGGTTTCCATCAAGTCCGACGGTAAGTTTGTAGTTCGCGGCATTATCCAGCCGCCGGATGTGAAGACCGTCCGCGCCACCGAGCAGGTGGTCTTTTGGACGGGCAACGCCGGCGCGGTGGAAGTCTCATTTAATGGCAAGAACGTTCCTCTGACCGGCGGCGAAAATGAGGAGCGCGTGCTGGTCTTCAATTCGCGTGGACTGCTGCCACCGTCGGCCTCCCCCCGGTCGGCCACACAATGACGCGCTCTGGCGGCGCACCCTCAACCCGGCCCACCAGCAAGAACCTTGGTGAAAACGTAGTGCGTATCGAGGCCGAAGCGCTGCGCGCTCTTGCTGACCGTCTGGCGGGACCGATGGCGGCAGATTTTGAACGGGCGGTAGAGTTGCTCTACGGATGCGCCGGCCGCATCGTCGTCTCTGGCATGGGCAAGAGCGGACTAATCGCGCGCAAGATCGCGGCAACTCTGACCTCTACCGGAAGCCCGGCGCTGTTTCTACATCCTGCCGAAGCGCTGCACGGCGACCTTGGAATGGTGGTCCGTGGCGACGTCGTAGTTGCGCTCTCGGCCAGCGGCGAGACCTCGGAGGTCCTGCAATTGTTGGCAGCCGTGAAGCGGCTCGGCGTCCCGCTCATCACCATGACCTGCGATGAGGTGCACTCTCGTTCCCATGGGGCACGCAGCCTGTCCACGCTGGGGCAAGCCGCCGACGTTGCCCTGGACTGCTCGGTTGCCCACGAAGCCTGCTCGCTTGGACTTGCGCCCACCGCCTCGACCACCACCATGCTCGCCTTGGGCGATGCGCTGGCGGTGGCGCTCTCGCAACGGCGTGGATTCAAGGAAGAGGACTTTGCCAGCCTGCATCCCGGCGGCAAACTGGGCAAGCGGTTCCTGCGCGTCTCTGTCCTTATGCACACCGGAAACGCTCTGCCGCGAGTAAAACCCGGGACCGCCATGAGCGACGTGATCTACGAAATNNTGATCAGCGATGGCGACCTGCGCCGCCTGCTGGAACGGCACGGTAAGAAGGTGTTCGACCTGGCCGCCGCGGAATGCATGACACGCTCGCCACGCACCGTCGGCCCTGAGGTGTTCGCCATCGCCGCGCTTGACGTCATGGAGCAGAAGAAGATCACTGCGCTTCCCGTGGTGGACGCAGCCGGACGCCTGCTGGGCGTGCTGCACCTGCATGATTTGTGGGGCACGCAGATGCTNNGCCAGTAGCCAGTAGTCAGTTGTCAGCGGGCGGTAGACTGAGATCAGTCGCCGGTGATGACGAAGCTTCCGCTTGAACTCGACGACAGAGCCGACGATCACTCTGCGCCAAAGGGGTTCCGGCCAGAAGGTCGCGACAATGAGTTTGTTGGATCTGACACTGGCGACTGATAGCAACTGATAACTGGCAACTGCCTCACGGTCTGGTCTTGGCGATCTCCGGTTCCTTGTCGCGCGGGCTCCATTGCTCCATGTGATGCGTGGTCAGGTCTGTGCGTAAATACTCAAACGCTTCTTCGGGCGTATTGGCCCAGTGAAACAATTGCAAATCTCTAGGCGAGATGGTGCCCGCGTCCACCAGCGCCTGAAAGTTGATCACGCGGTCCCAGTAGTCCTTGCCGTACACCACAATGCAGATGCGCTTGGCCAGTTTCTCGGTCTGGGTCAGGGTCAGCAATTCGAACAGCTCGTCGAAGGTGCCAAACCCTCCTGGAAACACGACCAGGGCCTTCGACAGGTACGCGAACCACAGCTTACGCATGAAGAAGTAGTGGAACTCGAAATTCAGCTCCGGCGAGATGTACGGGTTGGGCATCTGCTCGAAAGGCAGATTGATGTTGAGCCCGATCGTCTTGCCCCCTGCTTCGGCAGCGCCCAGGTTGGCAGCTTCCATGATTCCCGGTCCACCGCCGGTGGTAATCACGAAACGATGCCGAGGCTGATTGATCGTTTTCGTCCACTGGGTTATGAGGAAAGCCAGCTTGCGCGCGTCTTCGTAGTAGCGCGCCATCTCGACGTCGGCCCGTGCGCGGCGAAAGCGCTCCTGCTCCTCCTCGGGCGCGGGAGTTGCCGAGCCCGGCTTGTCCAGCAGTTGCAGGGCCTCCTCGGCTTGCGAGCGGCTATGAAAGCGCGCCGAGCCAAAGAACACGATGGTGTCCTGGATGCGTTCGCGGCGGAAGCGCGACAGCGGCTCCTGGTATTCGGCAAGGATGCGGAGGATGCGACCGTCAGGGCTGTTGAGGAATTTCTTGTTCTCGTAGGCCAAGGGCGCGCGATTGTGACGAAGATGTTCGTCTGTCTTGTCAGCCATGGAATTGGTGTCTCAGTCCATCGGGAATTTCCGGGGGATGAGTGTTGGATGCCAAAAACGCGAAGCCAGTGGAGAAGAGCTGCACGTCAGGGGCCCGGGCCTTCGCGATAGCGGACCGCCTCGGCGACTCCCATCCAAATATCCACCAGGCCGAGCCCGCTGACCAAGCCGCGCACAAAATTTTGCATGAGGAATTCCCGGACTTGCGGGTATCCCAGCAGAAGCGAGTTGTTCGTCCAGATGCCGGTCCAGGGCAGCGCGGCGAGGATTATGCCCACCTCCAGGCAGAACAACACGAATACCACCAGCCAAATCCGCTGTAGCCAGAGATGCGGCTTCTTCGGAGGAAGCGGGGGTGGCATCAGCAGCACGGGACCGCGGGTTTCCAGCCCGCCACCATCCTGCGGCTGCTCAGGCGCAAAAGCGCTCATGGTCCGCACTTGGTCCAGTGCTCGTCCTCCGAATGGTGTCGCCTCTACCACAATCGTTCCTGCTGTAAGATGCCCAACTCGTCGGTCCGGCGTTCCAATGCTCAGGACATAAAACCCACACAGCAGATTCTATCAGTGCGCGCGTGAATGTTGGCTTGAAACGGGGCAATTAGCCGCGTGTTGATATTCTGTCGTCAGGTATCTGGCGATCATGACGAACACTCTGTTCTTATTCCGAAGTGGCGGCGATTCGAAAGTAAGTATTTGAAGGAAACAAATGAGTAAGCCAGAGCTGCGGAAAAAGCTGGCGTCGCTCAGCTTTTCCGAGAAGATCAAAATCCTGGAAAAACTTCGCCAGCGCAGTCTGGCAATTGCTGCCGCTGGTTTGCGGTCCGGCCAGGCCAATCGCAACCCAAAATAAGAACGGCAGGACTCCTGACCCCTGCCGTTTTTTCGCTGACAGCTGACGGCTGATTGCTGGCAGCCTACCTACAGCAGCTCTTCGTTCCAGTTCTCCAGGAACTGCTTCACCTCGGCCATGAACTGATCGGCCACCGCTCCGTCAACGATGCGGTGGTCGTAGCCGATGCTGAGGTGCATCATGGAACGGATGGCGATGGAGTCATTGCCATCCTTGTCGGTAACCACGACCGGCTTTTTCAAGATTCCACCCACGCCCAGAATCGCAACCTGCGGCTGATTAATAATGGGCATCCCGAATTTAGCGCCAAAGATGCCGGGGTTGGTGATGGTGAACGTCCCACCCTGCACTTCGTCGGGCTTCAACTTCTTGGTGCGGGCACGCTCGCCGAGGTCGGTGATGGCGCGCTGCAAGCCCACGAAACTGCGCTCCTCGGCGTTCTTGACGACCGGCACGATCAGGCCCCAGTCCAGCGCGACCGCGATGCCAAGATTGATGGACGGATGGTAGTGGATGTTCTCGCCTTCCACCGACGAATTGATGATCGGCCATTTGCGAATACCATGCACCACGGCGCGCGCAAAAAAGGGCGTGAAAGTGAGCTTGTTGCCGGTGGCCTGCTCGAACTTCGTCTTCATGTTCTCGCGCAATTTCACGATGCGGGTCATGTCCACTTCAAAGACGCCATGCACGTGCGCGCTGGTGCGTTTCGACAGCACCATGCGCTCGGCGATTTTCTTGCGCATGACCGACATGGGCACAACTTCGCCGGGGGTCACGCCGGCCACAGGTTGCAGAGGCGTGACGGTCGCAGGCATCGAAGGCGCAGGGGCGGAAGGCGCGGAAACCGCGGCAGGTTTGACCGGAGCAGCGGGTTGGGATGCGCCAGCGCCATGTTTGGCGATGAACGACTCAATGTCGTCCTTGGTGATGCGGCCACCAAGACCGGTTCCCGAGACCTGTGCCAGGTCAACCTTGTTTTCCTTGGCAATGCGGCGCACCAACGGGCTGGAGCGCAGGCGCTCCTGCTCGCCCGCTTCGGGATACTCCAGCACTGTGCCCTGTTGCTCTCGTTCCACTTCGGTCTTCTCGTCCGGTGACAGTTGGGCCGATTGCTTGCCGGTTTGGGGCGCGGAAGACTTCTTGGGCTCCTCGCCACTGGGAGGCTGCGCCACTTCTGTCTGGGTGGAGCGGCTGCCGTCTCCTCCGGCAGGGGCCGGGGGCGCAGTGCTGACAGCCGGAGCGGAGGGCGCGGCTGCAGCAGCTTCGCCTTCGCCCACGATGGTTCCCACTACGGTGTTCACCTGGACCGTGGCCCCGGCCTGGACTTTGATGTCTTGTAACGTGCCGGAAACGGGCGCGGGAATCTCCGCATCAACCTTGTCGGTCGAGATCTCAAACAGCGGCTCGTCGCGTTGGACCTTCTCGCCCGGCTGTTTCAACCACTTGGTGATGGTCCCTTCAAAAATCGATTCCCCCATCTGGGGCATGATCACGTCTGTAGGCATGTCGTCCTTCCGCGGGAAACACAGTTGGAACTGCGAGCTTGCAGTAAACGAACATTATATCGCCTAAAAGTGGGGGCCCGCCGCCTAGCGCAACATCAACACCGCCCGTCCGCTGAGCTTGCCTGCATGCATCAGCTCAAGCGATTTCTATACGCGGGCCTGAAGGCCTGCACTACCCGTGCAAACCGGACGCATCTGCTGCGGAACTGCTCCAGGGTTTCTGAATTAAAGGCGAACCCGCCAAAATCGATTGGATGAACCGCATAATCGAAACGATACATCGCAGCGTCACTTGCGCTGTACTGGTTTGACTCGGTGGAACGCGTGGGCTACCCTCGACGCAGAAAAAAGGGTTGATGCAGATTCTTTCGATCACCATCTTCGCGCTCGCCTGCGCCACCATGTTCTATGCGCTGTTCGGCTACCCGCTGCTGCTGGGCTGGATGGCCAGGCATGCCAACAATCCCGTTCACAAGGATGACAAGCTTCGTACCGTTTCTTTTGTGATCGCCGTTTACAACGGAGAGAAGTTTCTCGAGCGCAAGCTGAAGACGATTTTGAGCCTGAACTATCCCCGCAACCTAATGGACATCCTGGTGGTCTCCGACGGTTCGACCGACCGCACCGACGAAATCGCGCGCAGCTTCGCCAGCCAGGGTGTGCGCTTTCTGCGCGTCCCGCACGGCGGCAAGGCCGCGGCCTTGAACGCTGCCGTTCCCCTGGTTGCAGGCGAGATCCTGGTGCTCAACGACGTCCGCCAGACGCTTGATCCCGACTGTTTGCGCCACATCATTGCCTGCTTTGGCGACCCCAAAGTCGGGTCGGTCAGCCCCAGAACGGTTATCGTCGAAGGGGACATCCATGAGGAGGCGGCCACCAGCGCCTATTGGCGTTACGAGGATTGGATCCGGCAGCGTCTCACGCGCATTGACTCGACCTTCGGTTACAGTGGCGCTTTCGCGGCCATGCGCCGCTCACTATGGATACCGCTCCCGCCCGGCACGCTGCTCGACGACGTTTATGTGCCGCTGAAGGCGTTTTTCCAAGGCTACCGAATCCTGTACGAGCCGACGGCCACGATGTACGACTTCCCGACCGTGCTGCAATCCGAGTTTCGCCGCAAGGTGCGGCTGCAGGCCGGTCTGTACCAGATGCTCATGATCATGCCCGAACTGCTGGGCCCTAGGAACCGGATGCGATTCCATTTCTTATCGGCCAAATACGGGCGCATCGTCATACCGTATTGCATGATCGCGATTGCCCTGGCGACCATTGGCTTGCCGCCGTTCTGGCGAAGCCTGGCAGCGTGGGGGCAGATAGTGTTCTATGGATTGGCGGTGCTTGATCCCCTCGTAACCGACCGTTTTCCACTGAAGAAACTGACGTCCCCGATTCGTACGTTCGTGGTTTTGATGGCCGCTTCGCTTGCGGCTGTGCGGGTCTATTTCGTATCCCCTACGAGTCTCTGGAAGGAAGCGTCGTACCGGAGTGCAACGGCTAAGCCGGTTCCGGATCCAGCAGAGCCGGAGGAGCCCAAGGTACCGACCAGTACCGGAGTCTGAATCCAAACACTCGGCTAGATTGTTTTCGGAATGCTGCAGTCCGGTGGGTAAGGCGGCGGTTTATAGCAGTTTCACATCTGGTGTATAGGCAATGGGGGGAGCACACCTTCAGGTGTGCACAACTGCGGTCGGTTGCTGAATCGCGCTTTAGCGTCTGAGGTAATGTTTCCGTCACCTCAGCGGCTAAAGTCGGCTCATTTCCGAATCTTAACTGCACCGCTTCCACCCCAGCACACGCAAGAACGGCGTGTGCCGGGGACCCCGGCGCTGAAGCGGTGCTCCACCCTATACGTCAGGTTGCTTTTCTGTTCCGTGCCAGGGTCACGAAATAATCCCGGCTGATCGGTTCGATCGTCGCCGTGGTATCGGGAAAACGCGAGAAGATCTGCTTCAACCGCTCTTCAGTGTAAAGAAACAGATCGCAGCGTTTCTTATAGCGCAGGCTGCGCTGCCATGCGAGCAGCCCGCCGGCGACGGGAAACGAGAAGAACGCCTTGTCTTTGGTCAGCGATAAGACCTTGGAGACCACCTTTTCCGGATCGGGCATGTAATCCATGAAGCCCATCACGATGACGTAGTCGAAGAGCTCCTGGGGAGCATACTGGTAGAAATCGGCGACCATGAACTTGCAGCGATCGCCGACGCCGACCTTCTGCGAATGTTCCGTGGCCAGCCGCAGCATGCCTTCGGCGAAGTCGATTCCGACTACCCGAGCGGCGCCGCGTTGAGCAAGCGTAATGGAGTAGTGACCCGGCCCACATCCGACATCAAGTACGCTCTTGCCTTCAATTGGATTGCAGCCTGCAATCGACTTCTCGAAGCGCAGTCTCATGCTTTTGCGGAAGAGTCGATTGATAACCCGATCAAGGGGGCCATTCTGATTGCCATATATGGCGTCAAAATCGTCGGCGTACTGATGGAAGAAGGTTTGAGTTCGATCAAGCGACATGGGTATTTGCCAGTTGGGGGTAATTGCTCAGGAGGTTCTTAAACGTGGTCACGGGAAAATCCTGGAGTATCCGGCGGAGCTTGGTTTCCGTGGTCTCCAAGTTCACGTACGACTTGAACCGGCGTATTGGGCTCATGGGCAGCCGGGGATGCGCCGGGTCGATCTCGCGGGGATGGACATAGAAGACCACCGGCCGGCCTTCGTTAAGCACATGCAGCGCCATCTCACGAATCAACCTATAGGGGAACAGCCGCAGATACCCGCCACCGAAGAAACACATCGGCTTACCCAGCAGGTCGACAACGCTGATCGGGACTTCCAACAGCGCATCATGCTTGCCGATGTGGTGAGGTTTGCGCTGCGCATGCGGCATACCGCCGTGTCCCCGCTGCGCCGGAAATACTGAGGAATCGTACTGGTAGCCGGCTTCGGCCAGCGCATCGAAGAACCACGGAGTCTCGTCGGTGGTGGAAAAACCGGGCGCGCGGTAGCCCACTACCTCGACGCCAGCGATGTCTTCCAACAGCAAGCGCGCGCACCGGACATCCTCATAGAACTCGGTTCGGCTGAGTTCGTATACCAGCTGATGCCCATAACCGTGCGATGCGACTTCATGTCCCCGGCTGGCAGCTTCCTTTACCAGGTGAGGAAAACGTTCGGCCACCCATCCCAGGAAGAAGCAGGTCACCTGAACATTCTTTTCGCTGAAGAGATCCAACAGCTTGGTAAAATTCCTCTCCACGCGGGACGGCAGGGCAGCCCACTGGTCGATGGCAGGCACACTCGGGTCGTCCAGAATATGGAACCAGTCTTCAACGTCAACCGAGAAAATGGAGGTTTGCATGGTGCCTGTCGGGTGAGCTAGATATATAACGATTCCCTCCTCTTGCACAAGAGAGAAGCGGGCTTGAGAGACGACCCTCGATCATAAGTGCTCATTGTAGAGCTTTTCGATCCGTGCAGATTTGACTCTCTCAGAGGCCGTGGACTAGCCTCAATGTTCTGTATTCGCATCGCCGTAACTTCTTGCGCCGAACGCATTTGAGCGGCCAGGAATTCGGGTCCTCCCGCCCTCGTCTTATGAAACTGAGACGCCAATTGTTGCATGTGGCACTTACCTTCGCTCTTTGCGCCCAGGCTTTCGCCGGCAATGGGATGCATCCGGTGCATGCGCCCAAGGCCATGGTGGCGACGCTGCAACCCGAAGCGTCCGAGGTGGGGGTCGCGATCATGAAGCAGGGCGGCAACGCGGTGGACTCCGCTGTCGCGGTCGGTTTCGCTCTCGCCGTGGTGCTTCCCCAGGCAGGCAACATTGGTGGAGGCGGCTTTCTGCTCTTCCGCCGAGCCGACGGCGAGGTCCACTTCCTCGATTTTCGCGAGAAAGCTCCCGACAAGGCCACCGCCAACATGTACCTGGATGCCCAGGGCAATGTGGTTCCGGGCATGAGCATTCTTGGCTACAAATCAATCGGCGTCCCCGGCTCAGTGGCGGGCTTGGTGTACGCGCAGAAGCATTGGGGCAAGCTGACACTGAAGCAAGTGATGGGGCCGGCGATCCGGCTGGCGCGTGATGGCTACGTCCTCGACTACGACGCGGCGAGGTCGTTCCACGATCCCGACCTGACGAAGTTTCCCGGATCGCATCGCATCTTTCAGCGCGATGGTGACTTCTACCGGCAGGGCGACGTTTTCAAGCAACCGGAGCTGGCCAAGACCCTCGAGCGTATCGCCGAAAACCCTGACGATTTCTACCATGGCGCGATGGCGCGTGAACTGGCTGCGGCAATCGAGAAGGGCGGCGGCCTCGTCACCGTCGAGGACCTTGTCCAGTACGAAGTGAAGGAGCGGCAGCCGATTCGCGGCACTTATCGCGGATACGAGATCATCAGCGCTCCGCCGCCGTCGTCTGGAGGCGTGACCTTGGTGGAGATTCTTAATATCCTCGAGGGATACGATCTGGCTAAGCAGGGTGAAGGTTCGGCCCAGAGCATTCATCTCACCGCCGAAGCTTATCAGCGGGCATTTTTCGATCGCGCGGAGTTCCTCGGGGACCCTGATTTTTCCAAGATCCCGGTTGCGCAACTGCTGGACAAGCGCTATGCCAATGCCTGGCGCGAGACTATCCCGCTGCGCCGCGCCACTCCCGGAAATGAGTTGCGACGGCCTTCCATCTTCTCGCAGTTAGACAGCTATGCCAGTTCGCATCCGCAGCCGAAGACGCTCGTTGAGCCGGTTCACACCACCCACTACTCAATGGTCGATGCCGAGGGCAATGCGGTGTCGGTCACGACCACGCTGAACGAGAGCTTTGGTTCCCACGTCACCGCTGGGGAGTTGGGTTTCCTGCTCAACGACGAGATGGACGATTTCGCCTCCAAGCCGGGCGTGCCTAACATCTTCGGACTGATCCAGGGCCCGGCAAATGCCATTGGCCCTGGCAAGCGGCCGCTGTCCGCGATGGCGCCGACCATTGTGCTCAAAGGCGGCAAGCTTTTCCTGGTTCTCGGCGCTGAGGGCGGCCCCACCATCATCACCACGGTTGCCGATGTGCTGATGGGCGTAGTGGATTACGGGTTAAACATTCAGCAGGCGGTGAACGCGCCCCGCTTCCACGATCAGTGGCTGCCCGACGAGATCAAGCTGGAGAAAGTGGGCTTCTCGCCTGACACGGTTCGCATCCTCGAGCACATGGGACACAAAATTTCTGCCGACGCGAGCCTGGATTCTCTGCCGGGACAGCAGCATCGTTCGAAGGCGGAATATTGGGGCGACTCTCAGTGCATCGAAATTGATCCTGACACCGGTGAGCGCCTGGGCGCCAGTGACGGACGCCATAACGGAAAGGCAGTGGGATTCTGATGCGGCGCGCCATGTCCACGCTGATCTACGCCAGGCGGGAACGGCTGCATCCCGGCCTGCTCGATCAGATGGTATCCGGCGGGGTGGAAGCCATCGAGATCTTCGCCGCGCGCGGGCACTTCAATTACACCGACCGGCAGCACGTTCGGCAGATCGCCAACTGGTTTCGCAGCACCGGCGTGACGTTCCACTCCATGCACTCGCCCATGCACCACGACGACGATTGGGGACGCAGCGGCGCGACCCACATCAACATTGCGGCGGTTGAGAAACTTCAGCGGGTCGCAGCTACAGATGAAATTAAGCGCGCCATCGAGGTGGCCGAACAGGCGCCATTTCAGTTTTTGGTGCAGCATGTCGGGATTGGCCACGAAGAGGCGGACGAGCA
>PLBW01000167.1 GCA_003135475.1 Acidobacteriaceae bacterium | reverse complement strand
GGTCCGGTGCCGATGATGCGTGCCGTGGCGAACCTAACCGGCCCCAAGCAGATCAAGACCATCGTCAGTTTGAATTCGATCATGGTGGACGGTACCGGGATGTGCGGCGGCTGCCGCGTGCTGGTGAACAACAGCAGCCAATTCGCCTGTGTGGACGGGCCCGATTTCGATGCTACTCAGGTCAATTTTGAGGTCCTGACGCAGCGCAACAACATGTATCGCGAGCAGGAGCGTGCCAGCATCGAGCGCTTGCAGGCCGATCCGGAAGCGGAGCTGAAGAAGCTTCGCGAGAGCAATCGAGCGCACGCCTGCGCATTGGAACCGGTCGAGGTGAGCCATGACTGACAAGATCCCCAGCAATAATCCGCTGCCCAACAAGGAACGCGCCAAGCTGCCGCGGCAGCGCGTGCCCGAGCAGGATCCCCAGGTGCGCGCCCACAATTTCAGCGAAGTGAACCTCGGTTTTCCCGCCGAGCAAGCACGGCAGGAATCGCTGCGCTGCATTGAATGTCCCAAGCCCGGCTGCGTCGACAAGTGCCCGGTGTCGGTGAACGTGAGGGCGGTGATCGACCTCATACTCGCCGGTGATTACCTGGGCGCGGCGTCGAAAGTACGTGAGGACAATGCGCTGCCCGCGATCACCGGGCGGGTCTGTCCGGTCGAAGACCAGTGCGAGGCTGGTTGTGTGCTGGGCAAGAAGGGCGAACCGGTTGGAATCGCCTACCTGGAGCGCTTCGTGGCTGACTGGGAGCGCGAAACAGGACAGTTCGGATCTCCCGTATCCGCGCCCGCCACGGGCAAGAAGGTGGGCCTCATAGGCAGCGGCCCGGCGAGCCTGGCATGCGCTGGCGATCTCATCCAGATGGGACACCAGGTACACGTGTTTGAAGCTCTGCACGAACTCGGCGGCGTGCTGGTGTATGGCATTCCAGAGTTTCGGCTTCCGAAAGATATTGTCCGTCACGAGATTGAAGTGCTGCGCCGCCGTGGCGTCGTCTTCGAAACCAATGTCGTGGTCGGCAAGACCGTTACGATTGACGAACTGATGCAGGAAGAGGGCTTCGACTCCATCTTTGTCGCGACCGGCGCTGGCCTGCCGAAGTTCTTGAAGGTCCCCGGTGAGCACTTCAACGGTGTTTATTCGGCCAACGAGTTTCTTACTCGCGTGAACCTGATGCGCGCTTATCTTTTCCCCCAGTACGACGAGCCGCTCTATCCCTGCAAAGACCGCGACGTGATCGTGGTTGGCGGCGGCAACACCGCCATGGATGCGGTGCGCAGCGCGCTGCGTTTGGGCGCGAAGAGTGCCAGCATCTACTACCGCCGTACCGAGAAGGAGATGCCCGCTCGTGTGGAAGAAGTGCACCACGCCAAAGACGAGGGCGTTCACTTCGAGATGCTGGTGAATCCGGTAGAGTTCTTCGGCGACGAAAAAGGCAATCTAACCTCCGTCAAGTGCATTCGCCAGGAACTGGGCGAGCCGGACGATTCGGGACGCCGCAGTCCGGTGCCCATCAAGGGCTCTGAGTTCGTTGTGCCATGTTCAGTCGCGATCATCGCGGCCGGTACATCGGCGAACCCGCTGATCCAGTCAACCACTCCGGGGCTGGCGGTGACCAAGCGCGGGTATATCTCGGCGAGCGACGACACCCTTGCGACTTCGAAGCCGGGTGTATTTGCGGGCGGCGACATCGTGACCGGCGGCGCAACCGTGATCCTCGCCATGGGCGCAGGACGCAAGGCCGCGAAGTCGATCAACGAATACCTGGTTGGCCCGAAGCCAAACGTCGAAGTGGTGCAGGTGTCGGTCCACAGCTAAGTGATCTCCGAGCACGTGCGGCGGCGAGAGACTGAGCAGCGGCACATGATGGTCAGTTTCTCCCACGCATTCGCAAACGGCGCGAATGCGTGGAACCCGGGTTCGCGGTTAGACTTGCGTGCAAGCCCTGGAAGCAATGAATAGGAATTGAAGGGGCATACCATGATCGACACGCCTGCCGGCGCTACGAGTCTCTCTCCGTGGTGGAGACACTCGGCCATCCTCGTAATGATCGCTGGCTTCTCGGTTCTATCCGTTGTCACGGTCCTGACCTACACAAACGCTCCACCGATCCCCGAGCAGGCCGAGGATGTAACGGGAACTGTGGTGTTTACCGGAGCCGATATCCAAATGGGCCAGGAGGTGTTCCTCAAGTACGGTCTCATGGAGCACGGGACCCTGTGGGGCCACGGGGCTTACTTAGGTCCCGATTACAGTGCGGAGTACCTACATAGGCTTAGCGAGGTAACCCGGGACACGATCGCGACCGAAAAGTACGGGAAACTCTTTGCGCAGCTTCCCCCGGACGAGCAGAGCGTCGCATCTGCGCGAACGATGACGGTGCTCAAGGAAAACCGCTACGAACCAGCCTCGCGAACTCTCCGGCTCTCTTCAGGCGAGGTGGCTGCCTACCGCACACAGCTTCTCGAATGGAGCGACTACTTCACCAGGAAGGACGCCGCTCCCGGGCTGCCAGCCAACTATATTCAGAACCCCGGAGAGCTGAAAGCTCTGACCGCCTACTTCGCTTGGGCGGCCTGGGCCACAACGGCGAATCGTCCTGGGAAGGATTACTCATACACCAACAACTGGCCCTACGAGCCCATCGCGGGAAACCGTCCTTCCACCGAGGCCTATGTTTGGAGTGCCTTGAGCCTCATCACCCTCCTGTCAGGGCTGGGTTTGATTCTCTTCGTCGTCGGCAAGTTCGACTACTTGGGCTGGAAGGGCGAGGGCGCTGGTTCCCATGTTATGCACTCGGTTGCCCCTGCTTTGAAGCTCACGCCCAGCCAGTGGGCTACGGGATGGTTCTTCGCCGTCGTGGCCCTCCTGTTTCTGGCGCAATCATTCCTGGGAGGCGTGCTCGCCCACTATCGGGTGGAGACAGGGGCCTTTTACGGGCTCGACATCGCCCGCTGGCTACCTTACAACCTGGCGCGCACCTGGCACCTCCAACTCGCCATCTTCTGGATCGCGACGGCTTGGGTGGGCGGCGGCCTTTTCCTGGCGTCGTGGGTCGGTGGCGAAGAGCCCAGACACCAGAGGACCGGCGTCTACGCACTCCTCGGGGCGCTGGTGGTGGTCGTCGTCGGCAGCCTGGTAGGCGAGTCCCTCGGCATCAACGACAAGCTGGGACAACTCTGGTTCTGGTTCGGTCACCAGGGTTCCGAGTACTTGGACCTCGGGCGGCTCTGGCAGTTTCTGCTGGCAGTTGCCCTCGTTTTCTGGCTGTTTCTGATGTTTCGGGCGCTCAGGCCCGCCTTCAAGATCCATGACAAGCGCGAACTGTCCTCGCTCTTTCTGTACGCGGCCGTGGCCATCCCTGTCTTTTACCTGCCCGCCCTTTTCTATGGCCCTCACACCAACTTCGCCGTCATCGACAACTGGCGCTTCTGGATCATCCATCTTTGGGTGGAGGGATTCTTCGAACTCTTCGCCACGGTGCTGGTGGCCATTATGTTCCACCAGATGGGCGTGGTCAGCACCAAGACCGCCACCCGCCTGATCTACCTGGATGCCATCTTGTATCTCAGCGGCGGGATCATCGGCACAGGCCACCATTGGTACTTCACAGGCCAGGGAACGCTCAACATGGGCCTGGCGTCGTGCTTCTCCGCTCTGGAAGTCGTGCCTCTCACGCTTCTGACTCTGGACGCATGGGATTTCATCAAGCTGAGAAAGGCGGAGTGTTCCGCGTGCGGCCACGATCTGGCCTGGAGCCAGAAGTGGTCCATCTACTTCCTCATGGCCGTGGGTGTCTGGAACTTCGTCGGCGCAGGGGTCTTCGGTTTCCTGATCAACCTGCCGATCGTGTCCTACTTCGAGGTGGGCACGTCGCTCACCGCCAATCACGCACACGCCGCACTGTTTGGTGTCTTTGGGATGTTGGCCTTAGCAGTCCTGATCTTCTGCTTGAGGGCCATGCAATCCGACACCACATGGAAGGAAACTGAGAAGTTCGTCCGGGTGGGCTTCTGGGGTGCTAATGTCGGCCTTGCACTCATGATCACGCTGGATCTGTTCCCCGGAGGAGTAATCCAGCTCTGGGATTCCATCGCCAACGGGTATTGGCACGCGCGCCGCCTGACATTCCTGATGGGCGGCACCTACCACAAGCTGGAATGGCTGCGCATGGTGGGGGATGTGGTCTTCCTCTTCGCCGGTGCCCTGCCCATCACGCTCGGAGCGTTGCGCAGTATGTGGAAAAGGGATCTCTCTCCCACGCCGTAAAGGCTGCACCCCACCGGATACCCGTTAAAGCTGTTGCGACATCGCCATCTCACAACTAAAGATGTCAAGTGCCCCTTGCGTTTCCCGCCGATCAGGGATGAGCGACGCGCGAACCGGAAGTTATTGAGATAGCGAAGCACATCTGGCACGCCTGACCTCAGCCGACACCAGGGCGGCAAGGTCAAGTCCGGCCTAAAGCAATGAATGTGCTGCTGTTATGCTGCGCTGGCTCTGTGGTCGCTCTATTCCACCCACAACGTCGCCGAGCCGCCCACCCATTTATCGCCCCGCCCGAACGGCCTTCGCAAGCCCGCCCAGTAATTCCAATGTTTCGTCCCATGCCATGCATGCATCGGTAATACTCTGCCCATACACCAAGGGTTCTCCTGGGACTAACTTCTGTGCTCCCGCGACCAGATTGCTTTCCAACATGACGCCAATGATGTTCCGGTTTCCTGCCGCAATCTGCCCGGCGACATCGCGGCAAACCGCAGGCTGACGCGTGTGGTCTTTGTTGCTATTGGCGTGGCTGCAGTCAATCATGACGCGTGGCGGAAGTCGGGCCTTCTGTAGCTGTTCGCACACAAGGGCGACCGCATCGGCGGTGTAGTTCACCGTCTTTCTTCCACCGCGCAGGATCACGTGGCAGTCCTGATTCCCGGTGGTCACGAATATAGCCGATTGCCCATGCTTGGTGTGTCCCAGAAACGTGTGCGGGTGTGCGGCCGACAAGACCGCTTCGATGGCAATCTGCGCGTCTCCCGAGGTAGCGTTCTTGAATCCCACCGGGCAGGAGAGGCCCGAAACCAGCTGCCGATGGACCTGGCTTTCGGTAGTACGGGCACCGATGGCTCCCCAACTCACCAAGCCTGCCAAATACTGGGGAGTGATCATGTCGAGGAACTCAGTTCCGGCAGGCACTCCCATCTCCGCTAAATCGAGCAGCAGTCGCCTGGCCAGCCGCAGGCCGTCATTGATCTGGTAAGACTGGTCGAGGTGGGGATCGTTGATCAGTCCCTTCCATCCGACCGTGGTGCGGGGCTTCTCGAAGTAAACGCGCATCACGATGCGCAGTTCGGTGGAGAACTCTGCAATAGCGTTCTTGAGCAGGCCCGCGTAATCCCGCGCAGCCTGGGGGTCGTGAATGGAACATGGCCCGCACACCACCAACAGACGACGGTCTCTGCCGCCGAGAATCTCACAAATCTCATGGCGAGTGTCGTGGACGGTTGCCGAGGCGGCCTCGGTGGTGGGCATCTCCTCCTCCAAAAAGACCGGAGGAAGCACGACCTTGGTCCACTTTATGCGCAGGTCATCGATGGGATGGAACATGATGGTCTATGTTGGCAGTGTAACGCGGATGCGAACTGAAACCGAAGATCAGGCCCACAATGCGGCCGAGCCGCCAACCCATTGCAGGTTGCGATTGTGATCGACTCCCATCATCATGCCGCGTCCCATGCGCACCAGCGGCAGCACCGGCGTAAGCTCGCCGCCCTCGGGCCACACAAACATCATGCGGATTTCCATTTGGGTCGGACCGTGCGGCGTTTGAATCACCGGCTCGAACCGTACCCGCTCCTGGAGAATGTAGTTGTGCCGCTGATCTGTCGGGATTGCGTCGATGTCTGCCTGCGTTGGTGAAAACTTGATGCCGACTCCCGCGAAAGAATACAGCGGCTTGAGCAGGTAATTCTCGTTGTCCTTCGGCAGCTCGCCAAGATGGTCGAGAAACCACGTCTTCGGCACGCACTCGTGCTTCAAGTGCGGAATGGAAAACTTGCTGATCCGAAAGTACCAGTTAGGATGTCCGGCCCACTCGACGTCAAGTTCTTCCCGCAGATCGAAAGGCAGAGTCACCCCTTTGCGTTCGAGTTCGTCCACAATGCAACGGTCATAGATGCGTCGGACCTCAACCTCGCGCCCGTCCTTCGCATAGAAAAGCTTTTTGCCGCGCTTCTTCAGCGACAGAATGTCGACGATCGCGATCCCCAGTTCGCGTTGCGTCACCAGGAAATCTGGCAGCGTCTTCTGGTGCTGAGGATCGATCTCCATCAGGATGACGTTCTCAGGATCTTGGCCGGCCACGATGAGCTCGCGCATCAGCTTCCAATACGAGTCAGGCTCGTAACCGCTGAGATAAATGCCAAGATCCGCGGGCAAATTGTAAGTCTCAATGTACTGATGGGCCGCTAATGGCTGGTATCCATACAGGGAAGGGAAGGCTTGTAGCTCAACTAATTTCGGTTCCAATTCTCCCGCCGTGTTGCGCACCACGCCGAAATCCACCTGCACGAACATCGGCCGCGGCGATTCATTGGGCACGTCGTACTGCGGAGGAACGGAAGCGTCCGACGCCCGGCGATACTCTGGATTGTTCACCAGTTGCAGGACCAGTTCACGTCCATACTGCGCCATCTGGTCGAGCAAAGCCTTGGGCACAAAGCACGGCGTCTCCGAGATGCGGAAGCCAATGTGCGTGCCGGTGGCCTGATCCAAATGCTGGAGGAGTTGGCGGTACTTCTCGGGAGCGAAGTTGCGATTGAACTGCTCGCGCAGCGCTGGGACCATCTCAGGCCTCGATCAGAAAGCGGCCCTTCTCCATGATTTGCTGGCCGTCAACCCAGATATCGAAGTGCGTCCCCACCACGTCAATGTGGGTGCTGGAATACCACTCCGCGCCGGTGTGCGCGCCATAAGGGTTGCCGAAGGCAATGTGCAAGCCGGGAAATTTCTCGTCTTGCAGGATATGACCGATGACGTGCTTGAGTTCGAGGTTCGTACCGATGGCGAACTCGCCGACCAGATGGCTATTTTCGTCGGTGTGGGTGTAGGCCCAGAACTCCTCTTCCAGAACTTTGTTGTCGCTGAAGACCTCGGTGATGTGATTGTTACGCATGTGGATCGTCAACGGCTGGCGCGCCAGGTCGGAATATTTCTCGCACAAGTAGTCGCCAACCACGCCGTCCACGACGTAGGTGCCGTTCACCTCACCCGGAGTGGTGAACACCTCGCCGCCGGGCAGGTTTCCCCACTTGTCAGGACTAATGATGCCACTGGTTTTAACCCAGCGGTAGTTGGGATTCAGCGTGGCCGACAAATCGCTGCCGGCGGGGTTCGTGGCCCTGATCTCCTTTGCGTGGCTGACGATCTCAATGACTTTCCTGCTGAGCGCATCCACGCGGTTGAAGTCGGCGCGCATGCCTTCCAGCATGATCTGGCGATTGATGTTGACCATGTGCGCGTGCCGCATCTTACGCCGGTTCACGATGTCGGTCATCTGCATGCGCGATCTCAGCTCGTTGCGCTGCACGCGGACGGCGAAGATGCTGACCTGGCTGGTCTCCATGACGGCAGCAATTTCCGAAGGCAATTCGACGAGCGGGCGCGGGGCGAGGTCTTCCAGCACGAACGCCTTGAAGGGCGAGCCGACCTGCAGCAATTCCTGGGCGATGCTGGCCGCGATCTCGCGGCAGGCGTTGTCGGTGATGAGCGTGACCTTCTCCAATGGCTGAATGCGCAGGCAGGTATACACCGCGTTGTGCGCGCCGGGAGAAAGTTCAGCATCGAATGTAGTTTTGGTGAGGTCGGTCAGAACGGGTTGAATCAAGACGGTCCTTTCGAAAGTTAGGTTTGCTCCCTCTACCGCCGCGGGGCGCTCTGATCGAAGACCCCGACTCGCGTTTCGGCCACGATGTAGTCCACTACCTTCTTCAAATCGCCGGTCTCTTCGAACACTTTCAACTGGCGATCGGCGCCAGTGCCCATCTCGAGCATTTCGTGAATGTAATCAATCTCTCCTCGCGATCCCAGCTCATCCACCACCGGGTCAATCAGCTCGAGGTATTCCAGCATCAGGTCGCGGACGGGGACTTCTTCTTCCTTTCCGAAATCAATCAGCTTGCCCTGGATTCCGTACCGCGAGGCGCGGAACTTGTTCTCCATGATGAGCGCCCGGCCATAAATGCGATAGCTTTTGTTCGATGCATGCAACTCGTACAGCATGGCTATGGTCGCCTGAATCAGCGCCGCGATGGCGAGCGTTTCGTCAAGCCGCATGGGGATATCGCACACCCGCACTTCGAGCGTGTGAAAGAACGGATGCGGCCGGATGTCCCACCAGATTTTCTTGCCGTTATCGATGCAATGGGTCTTGACCAGGAGGTTGACGAAGGTCTCGTATTCCGCCCAGTTGGCGAAAACATCGGGAATGTTGGTCCGCGGGAAGCGCTCAAATACTTTGCAGCGGTACGATTTAAACCCGGTGTTCATGCCCATCCAGAAGGGCGAGTTCGACGACAGCGCTAGGATATGCGGCAGGAAATAGCGCATGGAATTCATGATGTGGATGGCAGTGTTGCGGTCTTCAATGCCGATGTGGACGTGCAACCCGAAAACCAGATTGGCGCGCGCGATGAGCTGCATGTCCTCGACCACCTGCGCATAGCGCTCGTCAGGATAGATCTCCTGCATCTTCCAGTCGGAAAAGGGATGAGTGCCGGCCGCCGCCAGCAACATGCCCTGCTCACTGGCGAGGGTGATCATTTCGCGGCGAAGAGACTGGATGTTCTTGCGGGCTTCCTTAATGTCCTTGCAAACGCGGGTGCCAACCTCGATCACCGACTGGTGCATCTCCGGCTTTACGGCCTCGTGCAGCGCCAGCTTGGCTTTGGGGAGAATCTCAGATGCGATGTGCGAGCGGAGATCGCGGGTCTCCGGATCGATCGTCTGATATTCCTCTTCGATCCCGATGCTGAGGCTTGGCCGCTCCATCTGCTTACCCCCTGCCCGCTCGCTTGGCCGTCTGTTTGGACGCAGACGACGGTTTCGCAGCCTTCTCCTTGGTCTTGGAACCCGCTTCCGTCGTGTAGCCGCTGAGGAACACACTCCAGCGATATTCCGGAGCCAGGCCCGTGTGCTCCCTGGCTTTACGAATCGCCAGTTCCGCCACGGCGTTCACAATCCAGTCAAAATTTTCCTGGCCCACCGAGTTTACATCAGCATCGGGGGCGGGATTCATGAAGTCGATGGCGTAAGGGATGCCGTCCTCGCAGGCGAATTCAACCGTGTTGAGGTCGTAGCCCAGAGCGCGGCACAGGGTCAGGCAATCACGCTCCACTCGCTCCAGCAGCTTCGGATCGGTGGCTGGCGGATTCTTCACGTAACGCTCGTGGAACGGCGCCGATGGATCGTAGTGCATGATGTGCACCTTCTCCTGGCCGACCACATAGCAGCGGAAGTACTCCTTGAAATTTACCCCGCGCTGCAGCGTCATGCAGAGGTCGCGGCTCTGGTCGTAAGCGTTGAAGAACTCCTCCGGCGAGTTCACCTTGTACACGTCCTTCCAGCCGCCGCCGTCGAAGGGCTTTAGGAACGCAGGAAATCCGACGTAGCTGAAAATGCTGTCCCACGGCATCGGATATTGCAGGTTGCGCATGGAGCGCTCGGTAGTGCCCGGGGGATGCTGCTTGTGCGGCAGCAGCACCGTCTGCGGAATCGCAACGCCCAGCTTCGTTCCCAGCGCGAAGTTGAAGAACTTGTCGTCGGCGCTCCACCAGAATGGGTTATTGATGACGATCGTGCCGGAGAGCGCCGCATTCTTCAGATAGCCGCGATAGAAGGGAATGTCGTGCGAAATGCGGTCCACGATGACGTGGTAGGGAGACGGTTCCGCCATTCGGACTTCGCCAACCGTGGCGAGTTCCGCCTGGATGTCAGGCTCATTCATCGCATTGATCTTGTCCACCAACGCGGGCGGAAAGGTAGTCTCCATGCCAAAAATGACTCCGACCTTCTTCACGGCTGCTCCTTCGAGAGCGATACGAATCGCCTTGGCTTCGTTAGCAATTGTATGTGGGAACTCCCAGGAAAACAGCACCGGGGCGCGCTATGACTCTTCGATTATTGTAGGCGAAAGTGGCAGGAATTTGTAGGGAAAAGCCCTTGGTGCGGTTGGTACGAGTTGTTGTGCGTACAGGTCTAAGCGCCGACCAGTTTTTCCAGTACGGCTTTATTGCGCACGGTGAGTGTGGATCCCTTCAGCACCGCGATCTGGCGCTTGCGGAAGTCCGCCAGCACGCGAGTAACGGTCTCTCGCGAGGTGCCGATAATCTGCGCAATCTCTTCGTGAGTGAGCGCCAGTTTTACCCGGGGCTCGACTTGTTCGGGACTGGCGGAGGTCCACTCCAGCAGCAGGCGCGCCAAGCGCTCGGGCGCCGAATGCGACAGGCCCAGACTGCGAATTTGCTGATAGGCGCTCTGGCAATCCTTGCTTAGGTGTTGCGCCGCTTTTAGGCAGGCGTCTCCGTGCCTCTGCAAGAAGTTCAGGAAGTCGTCGCGCTTGACGAAATTCAATTGGCAGGGCTGCCCGGTTTCAGCGGTAATTTCATAAGGCGTTCCGGAGACCGTGGCGTGCATCCCCAGGACTTCACCCGGTTGGGCGATTTTCAGAATCAGCGTCTTGCCTTCGGCGGAAGTGGTGGAGAGCTTGACCCGGCCTTTGCACAGCATGTAGATTCCGCGCGGCGCCTGGCCTTCGACAAACAGCACGGCTCCCGCCGGATAGGAAGCGGTATATTTCATTTTGTCAAACGCTTCTAATGCAGTCTTGGGAAGAGAACAGA
>PLBW01000173.1:16008-16346 GCA_003135475.1 Acidobacteriaceae bacterium | reverse complement strand
GCTTATTCTTTCAATTTCACCGTCGTGCCCGGGGGCCATCCCGTGGGCTACCTGTCAGCCTGGCCGACGGACCAGTCCCAACCGGTGGTCTCAACCCTGAACGACCAAACCGGGACCATTGTGGCGAATGCCGCCATTGTGCCCGCCAGTAGCAGCGGCGACATCTCCGTCTACTCGACCAATGACACTCAATTGCTGATTGATATCAACGGCTATTTCGCACCCGCCGGGCAGCACGGACTGTCGCTGTATCCGGTGGCGCCTTGTCGGGTCATCGACACTCGTCATGGTGGCAGCGGTCAGCCCTTCAGCGGGACCCTGACTCCTCCGGTGGATGT
>PLBW01000173.1:0-15979 GCA_003135475.1 Acidobacteriaceae bacterium | reverse complement strand
ACCAACGGAAAGGTCGATGCCTACGCCAACGGGCTCACTCAATTGATCCTCGACATCTCCAGCTACTTCGCACCGTAAACTGCTGGTAGTGTCCTAATCTGAACTGAAATTAGGACACTACCGAATTGCGGGGGCGCTTGAACCCCTTGTCTTTTCCCGGTAGGATGACAGTTTTCCCAACAACGGAGGACCGCCGATGCGTCGCCTGTCTGCGCTTTGCGTGCTTGTCGTTTTATCGATTGCAGTGAACTCGACTGCACAGGTCAACCCTGACATCGTCGGCGGTATGAAGTGGCGGCAGATCGGGCCGTTTCGCGGTGGGCGAGTGCTGGCTGTCGCTGGAGTTCCGGGCGATCCCAATACTTATTACTTCGGAGCGGTCGCCGGAGGGATCTTCAAAAGCACCAACGGCGGTCTCAGTTGGACTCCGACCTTCGACCATGAGGACATCTCCTCGATTGGCGCTATCGCGGTGGCGGATTCGGACCACAACATCCTTTACGCGGGCAGCGGCGAAGCCTGTTTGCGCGGCAACATCTCCTACGGGGACGGAGTTTACAAGTCAACCGACGCTGGCCTGACCTGGAAGAACATGGGCCTGAAAGACACGCGCCACATCGGGGCCGTCATCATCGATCCTCGCAATCCTGACCTTGTTCTGGTCGCAGCCTTGGGGCATGCGTGGGGGCCGAATTCTGAACGGGGCGTTTTCCGCACCGCGGACGGCGGCAAAACTTGGCAGAAGGTCCTGTATAAGGACGACAATACCGGCGCGGTCGAAGTGGTATTCGATCCGCGGAATTCCAGCGTAATCTACGCTGCCCTGTGGCAGGTTCGCCGCCAGCCCTGGTACTTCAACAGCGGCGGCCCAGGCAGCGGCCTGTATAAATCGGTGGACGGCGGACTCACGTGGAAGCAACTGGCCGGCCACGGTCTGCCGGAAGGCAATCTCGGACGCATTGGCATTTCGGTTTCGGGAGCGGATTCCAATCGGGTTTATGCGCTCATCGAAGCCAAAGAGGGCGGACTCTATCGCTCCGACGATGCCGGCAATTCCTGGACGCGGGTCAACGACGATGAGCGCTATCGACAACGCGCCTGGTACTTCACCCACGTGTTCGCCGATCCCAAGCAGGCCGACACGGTGTATGTGCTGAACACCGGCGCATTCCGCTCCAGCGACGGCGGGAAGACCTTCCAGTTGCTGCCCGCCCCGCACGGCGACCATCACGGACTTTGGATCGATCCTACCAACCCGCAACGTCTCATCAACAGCAACGATGGCGGGGTAACGATATCCGTGGACGGCGGCAAGACCTGGACCCAGCAGGACAATCAGCCGACCGCGCAGTTCTACCATGTCGCCGTCGATAATCACTGGCCCTATCGGGTGTATGGAGCGCAACAGGACAACAGCACAGTTGCCATCGCCAGCCGGACCGACGACGGGGTGATCGCACGCCAGGATTGGTATGACGTCGGCGGCGGGGAGAGCGGATCTATCGCTCCCGACCCGCGCGATCCTGAGATTGTGTACGCAGGTTCAGACAGCGCCACCATTACTCGCTACGATCACCGCACCAAGCAGATGCAGGATGTCTCGCCTTACCCGCTGGACACTTCGGGTAACGGCGCGGGCGAACTCAAGTACCGTTTTCAGTGGACCGAACCGGTGTTGGTGTCGGCCTACGACTCCAACGTCATCTATAGCGCATCGCAGTTCGTGCTCAAGAGCGCGGACCAGGGCCGCAGTTGGAACCCCATCAGCCCCGATCTGACCCGCAACGACAAGAGCAAGCAGAAGCCCTCCGGCGGCGAGATCACCCTGGACATTACGAGCGTCGAATATTACGACACGGTCTTCGCCCTCGCCGAGTCGCCATTGCAGAAGGGAATGCTCTGGGCGGGAACCGATGACGGCTTGATTCACTTCACCCGCGACGACGGTAAGAGCTGGGAGAACGTCACTCCAAAAGATATGCCGGAGTGGAGCATGGTCAGCATCATCGAGGCCTCGCACCACAACGCCGGCACCGCCTATGTTGCGATTGACCGCCATAAGCTCGACGACTTCAATCCGCTCATCTACAAGACCCACGACTTCGGCAAGAGCTGGAGTCGGATCGCCAACGGCATTCCGGCCGGCTCCTACGTGCGCTCGGTGCGCGAAGATCCCAAAATGAAAGGTTTGCTCTATGCAGGCACGGAGACGGGGGTCTATTTCTCCGCCGACGATGGCGCCCACTGGCAGTCGCTGCAGTTGAACCTGCCGACTTCACCGGTCCACGATCTGGCTGTCAAAGACGATGACCTTGTCGCCGCAACCCATGGCCGGTCGTTCTGGATCCTCGACGACGTCAGTCCTCTGCGACAGGCGAACTCCGCAATTGCGGCCGAGGACTTCCATCTTTATCAACCGGCCACGGCGATACGCCTGCACTTTTCTGACGAGGTCGACCGCAAGCGCCCGGTGGGAGACAACCCTCCCAAGGGCGCAATTCTCGATTACTACTTGAAGACCAAGCCGGCAGAGAAAGAAGAGATCACGATCGAGATCCTCGATGCGCAAGGCAAGCTTGTGCGCAGGCTTTCCAATCGCAAGGAAAACAAACAGGAGCAGCCGCCCGAGTGGCCCGACCGCGAGAAGCCGGCGGAGCTGCTGCCCGCCGAGGCGGGCGTGAACCGCTTCGCCTGGGACTTCCGCTACGATCCTCCCGCCCAGATTGCAGGAGCGTTCTATGAGGGCGAGCCGCCGCGAGGTCCACTGGTGATTCCCGGCACTTACCAGGTCAAGCTCACCGTGAAAGGCAGAAGCCAGACCGCCCCTTTGGAGGTAAAGCTGGATCCCCGGTTGCAGAATTCGGTTACCGCCGCGGACCTGCAAAAGCAGATCGAGCTTGCGCTCAAAGTGCAGCAGGACATCGACGCGCTGCATCGAGCGGTCAACCAGGTACGCGAACTCCGCGCCAATTTGCAGACCTTGCAGAAGTGGGCTGGAGAAGGCCCTTCCAGCAATGAAGTTGTTTCCGCCGCGCATGCCCTCGATCAGAAGATGACCCCGGTTGAGGAAGTCTTGCTACAGGTCAAGATGAAGAGCTCAGAAGGCAACCTGCGCTATCCCAACATGCTCAACGAACAGTACGCTACCTTCAACGAAGTCGTGCAGGGAGTTGATGGGGCGCCCACCGCGCAGCAGTTGCTGGTGTTTGACGAACTGCACTCCCGCCTGAGCGCACAATTGTCGAGCTGGCAGGAAATCGTGCGCGTGGAAGTCCCCGCGCTGAACGACCTGATGCGCAAGCATGGAGTGCCGACGCTTGCCGTCGGCAGTGGCCAGGGGGAGTGAGGCGCACAAGGTTGAATTATGCCACATTGTGGGAGTCATACAATGTGGCATAACGAGAGATCAGGGCTGTGACTGGCGAAGCAGTTCCTGCAAATAGTCCTTCCAAATCGCCGGGAGCGTATGCGTGCCGTGCCCGCGGGTCTGATCGCTAATTGGCAGCAACACGTATTTGCCCCTGGAAACGCGTTTGATTTGGACCTCCATGATCCCGAGTTCCGGCGGATTGATGAAATCGTCGGCGGAGTTGACGGCCATCAGGGGCACGCGAATCTTCTCCAGATTGGCAGACGGATCGTAGTTGCGCGACGCATCGAAGGCGTAGAGAAAGTCGTTGGCGTCGGTCGCAGCAAAGCGGGTGCGAAGGAAGTTGTCCAGAAATGTGTCGGCAGCGTCGCGGGTGGGATATTGCTTCTGCATCTGCAGCGGGCTGCTGCCCATGACCAGCAGCACGTCGAGCGCGGTCTTCAAACCTGGCGGCGGCGATTTGTACTCGCCGTTCTCCCACGCCGGGTCCTGGCGAATTGCATCCATGGCCATCTTGCGCATCATGCGATTACGGCCGGCGATCTGCACCGGCAAGCACGCCAGCGGCATCATCGCGTCCATGAAGTCGGGATAGGTCTCACCCCATGTCCACGAGTGCATGCAGCCCATCGAGGTGCCGATGATCAGGCGAAGATGGTTTACTTTCAGCCCATCGACCAGCAGTTGGTGCTGCGCGGCCACCATGTCGTCGTAGTCGTAATGGGGAAATCGCACATGCAGCCCATCGCTGGGTTTGCTGGACTCTCCATGCCCGATCCCATCCGGCAGGATGATGTAGTAGCGGGCCGCGTCGAGCAATTGGCCCGGCCCAAACAGCACCCCCGCGAACTGCGGCGAGACGAACTGCTTGCCCGAGCCGGTGGTTCCGTGAAGGACCATGACCGCGTTCGTAACTCTGCCGTTGGCATCGCGTTTCGGCGTGCCGAAAGTCGTGTAGTGCAGCCGCAGGCTGGGCAGCACTTCACCGGAACGGAAGTGAAAGTTTTGCGCGACGTAATCTCCTTCGGTCGCCGCAGGTGCGATCTGGACTGCCGCGCCCGGGGCGCAGACCAGCAGACAGATCCAGGCGTAAGCCAGGAACTTAGACATCCTCACAGCATAGTTCAATTGGAGCAATCCAGAGTAGTTGAGCTTGGGTAGTGCGGGCCTTCAGGCCCGCGTCAAGGCCGCCGCATAATTTCTAGTGAATCACTCTGGAATGCTGCCGGTACAGCAACATTTCCAGGTTGAACTCAGAAGCTTACGAACACGGCGGTGCGATCTCGGGGAATGGTCAGCTCGATGCCGCGCTGGTGATTGGCGGCAATGGTCGCGTCGAGGTCGAGTGTGCCGAGCGGAATCTCGCGCCGCCGGCGGCCAACCTGAATTTGCAGAGATTCCGCGGTCAGCAAGTAATCGCGGCTTTCCAGCCGTTCGCCGCCCTTCAGCACGAACAGCGTCGCAGGCTGCGGCTTGGCGGCCGGGGCTTCTTTGGACTGCGGCACTTCGATTAGCTTCGGTGGCTCCGGAGGCGCCGCCGGTGGCCGAGGCTCTTTGTTTTGCACCACGATTACCTGCGGCGATGTCGTAGTCGGCGGCGGCTGAGGCGGCTGCTGATAGGAAGGCTCATCCCAAAAATTACCGTCTTCATCCCAGTACGGAGCGCCATAAGGCAGCCAAACCGCTCCGTACCCACGGTTATGATGGCCGCCTGAACGCAGCGGGAAAAACCCATTCGACGAGCCCGGCCTGGTTCCGTGGCCAGGCATACGACCTCCCGCATGACTTCCCGCGCCGGCAACTCCTCCGCCGCGCGATCCTCCGCCCTGAGATCCGCCACCTGCCATCTGGGCAGGCAGGAGGGCGGCACTCAAAACCAGAACCGTCAGTACTAAGCCTGACCGCCGCATACTCATATGATGACACAATTGCGCCCAACGGAGCATATTTCTTCTTGACCCAAATAGTGTGTCGCACTTTCGCTTTTCTTTTCCACGGGACACACAGCAATCGCTCATTTTCCACAGGTTTCCCACTATCCGATATGAGGTTGATGTTGCTATCTACTGAGATAATTTGAGGTAATGCTATATGCACGAAGATTGTTGCATACAGATGCAGTGGCTAGAGAAAGGAATGGATGACACCCAAGACGAAGAAGGAATTGAAACCTGCGCCGCGCTGCGCATGCGAATGCAAGGCTTGCGACATCGGAATACATTGTGGCCGCAGGCCTGACTGCGAACATCCGGCGTACCGCTCTAAGCCGGGCAAGGCATAGAGTCCTGGGACCGCTCGCGCGACCCGGAGCGTCGCTGTTCTTTGCGTACCCACTCCACGAACAGCGCCTCAAACTCTTCCTGAGTGTAGATACCTTTGCCGATGAGCAGAGTGTTCATCGCATAAACGGTCGCCTTGAACGATTCATCTCTCGACGCAAGACTCAACGCTTCCTCAAATGACATCGCATCCCCCAGAACGACAGCAAGAACTGCAAGCATTAAACCATAAGAATATCTCAAAAGCAGAGAACAAATATTGACGGAGGACCCGGGCGATAGTAAATCTCTTGCCTCACCCTACCTCCACCAGCCCGTACCTGCGGTTCCAGTGTCCGCGCAGGTGCTGCACGGCGCGGGCGATCTCCTCTTTGGTCAGATCGGGGTTGGGGCCGGCGAGGACGTATCGCGCCTCGCGGCGCGCCGCCTCCAGCAACTCGCGGTCGCGCAGCAAATTGGCGACGCGAAAGTTCGGCATGCCTGCCTGGCGGGTGCCGAAGAACTCGCCCGGCCCGCGCTGCTGCAAGTCGAGTTCGGCAATCTCGAATCCGTTCTGGGTGCGCACCATGGCTTCAAGCCGCTGCTCGGCTTCCACCGAAACTTTGCCGCCGGTCATCAGCACGCAGTACGACTTCGCGCTGCCGCGTCCGATGCGCCCGCGCAGTTGATGTAATTGCGAGAGACCAAAACGCTCGGCGTGCTCCACCACCATGATGTTGGCGTTGGCGACGTCCACGCCAACCTCAATCACCGTAGTCGAGACCAGCACATCGATGTCGCCGCGCTGAAAGCTGGCCATAGTCGCATCCTTTTCCTCGGCGCTCATGCGTCCGTGCAACAGGCCAACGCGCAGACTGGCGAATTCGCGCTTGCGAAGCTGCTCGTACATCTTGATGGCCGCCTTCAGTTCGCCTTCCCCGGGGCCCCCAGCGCGCCCGTTGTTGGCGCGATGGGGTGGCGTGGCACCTTCTTCAATCACGGGATACACGATGTAAGCTTGCCGGCCCGCTGCGACTTGTTTGCGCACGAACTCCCACACTTCTTCCGAACGCTCGTCGCCAACCCGCCGCGTGGTGATGGGGGTGCGTCCCGGTGGAAGCTCATCGAGGATGCTGGTGTCAAGATCGCCGTACAGGGTAAGCGCAAGGGTGCGCGGAATGGGCGTGGCCGTCATCACCAGCACGTCAGGCTCGGCTTGGTTCGTTTTCTTCATCAGGCGGAAGCGCTGCAGCACGCCAAAGCGATGCTGCTCGTCCACGATGACCAGCCCCAGCTTGTCGAACTCGACTGTCTCCTGGATGAGCGCATGGGTGCCGATCACCAGTTGGGCGTTGCCCTGCGCGATGTGATGGCGCGCCTGCTTCTTGCGGCCGGATTCCTGCGATCCGGTGAGCAGCACAATGCGGTAGCCGGCGGGCTCCAGAATGCGCCGCGCGGAAAGGTAATGCTGCGTCGCCAAAATCTCGGTGGGCGCCATCAGGGCGACCTGGCAGCCGTTTTCCATGGCGATGACGGCCGCTTCCAGCGCCACGATGGTCTTGCCCGAGCCGACATCGCCTTGCAGCAAACGCCGCATGGGAGCAGGCTCGGCCATATCGGCCGCTATTTCTTTCAGCACGCGCTTCTGCGCCGACGTCGGATGGAACGGCAAGATTCGCTTTACCGCATGGCGAATGTGGTCGCTAATCTGGAAAGCGGTCCCCGTCTGGGCGCGCATCTTGCGGCGCTTGAGTTCGAGTCCCAGTTCGAGGAAGAAAAGTTCTTCGAAGATGAGGCGGATGTGCGCCGGAGTGCGCGCCGCCTGCAAATTCGCGAGACTCTCGCCGACCTCCGGCCAGTGGGCCTGCCAGAAAGCGCGGCGGCGATCGATCAGGCCCATGCGCCCGCGGACCGCAGCCGGGATCGCGTCCGGTGGGTCCTGGTCGAGCCTCTCCAGCATGGCGTGGATCACGCGCCTGAACCAACGCGCCGTGAGACGGCCATTCCCAGCAGTTTCGTAAATGGGGACGATACGACCGACCTCAAGCGATTGCCACTTGGGTTCGTCGCCCCCGCCGTTGCCGTGGGTTGCAGTCGGATCGTGCAATATCTCGAACTGAGGCTGGATGATTTCGAAGCGATGGCCTCCACGGTCTCCCGCTTCCACCTTGCCGTAGAGCGCGAGCAGCATGCCGGCGCGAAACTTGTCTTGCAGGTAGGTGGCGTTGAACCACATGCACTTCAACGTGTCACGCCCCTGTCCGACGGTCATCTCGAAGATGGGCATACGGCGCGTGCGGAACAATCCGAAGGTGCGTACCTCGGCGATAATGCTGGCCATCTCGCCGGCGCGCAGCTCGCCAATGCCGCGCGGATTGAGCCGGTCTTCGTAGCGGAAGGGCAAATAGTAAAGCAGGTCCTCGACGGTGCTGATGCCCTTCTCCAGCAGAATTTGGGCGATCTTTGGCCCAATGCCTTTGACGAACTGTACATTGGTGGCGAGATCGAGCACAGAAGGATGGTAAACCAGCAGTTAGCAATTAGCAGTTAGCAGTTAGCAGTTAGCCGTTGGCGCTTGGCAATAGGCGAATCGACGTCTGCCTTGAAAAGCGCAATCGTTGAAGATAGGCCGGGAAGTTGATGGGAGCTAAATGCTAAGTGCTAAATGCTAAGTGCTAAATGCCAAGTGCTAGTCGCTAATTGCTGATTTTCTCGCATCAAATGCGCGGTTGCTGGTGTCCAACAAGTGCGTGCTGCGAAGACTTCTCAAGCAATCGGTTGCCGTAGTCGTGGGCAGCCTGCTCTACTTCTTTGTCCTGATGCCGCACCTGCCGCTAGCGGGCCGTCATCAACCTTTCCGGATTGATATCGGGTTGCTGGTGGACGCTTGGATGTGCCTCGTCCTGTACGGGGCCATTGAGTGGGTCGATCGAAAGTGGCGGCGCAGAGCCCCTAACTCGGAAAACCGAAAACGGTGACGGGTTTCGTAGTCTTCAGTATTCGTGCTCGGTCCCGAAGCCCTTCAGCATTTGCTGCAGGTCGAGCTTCTGCTGCTCCATCTGTTTCTGGAGTTCCTCCATTTCCTGCTGGAGCTGCGGCGTCCAGTTCTTCATCGACTCCTGGATGTCATGCCGCATCTGATCGAGTTCTGCCTGGGTCGGCCGCGCGGACTTGGCGATGTCGCGAGTCATCTTCTCCATCTGCTTCTGAGTGGGCATGGCAGACTTTTCGATTTCCCGCGCCATCTTTTCCATGTCTTTCTGTTTTAGCTTCATCGATTTTTCAATCTGGCGGCGCATCTGTTCCAGCTCTTTCTCGCTGGGCTGCACTGCCGCCAGCATTTCTTCCTGGCTGGCCTCGAGCTGGGGACGCAGCTCCTCCATTTCCTGCCCTAAGGCCTGCATCTGCTCTTCAACATCATCCCAGTCCTGGCCAAGCACTTTCGAGGAGTCGCCCGGCGGCGGAAGATGCATCACTACCGTCTTCTCTTGTTTCTCGCGGACCACGGTGACGGATATCTGGCTCGCCTGGACCCGCAGGGCGCGCCGCCAGTCGGCCAAGTCGTGGATGGTTTCATTGTTCAACCTGACGATCACGTCGCCCGCCCTCAGCCCAGCCGCATCCGCGGGACTGCCTTTTTCCACCGAGCGCACCAGGACGCCGGTCCCTGCCGGCACATTGAAGAAGTCGGCCAATTGCGGACACAGGCTCTCCACCATCAAACCATGGCGCGAAGAAACCGCGGCGAAGGATGGAATCTCGACATCGGGGACGAAGCCGGGGGCCACGACCGGGCCGCTCCACCGCGGAGCTCCGGCTACGAAGCTCTGTGCGTGAGGCATGACTTGCGGCCACCTTCCCAGAGTCACTTTGACGTCTTTGGTCTCACCGCTGCGGACCACGGTCACCGTCACGGTCTTGCCCGGCTGGGTCACGTGGATCATGTTCCCCAATTGTTCAGGAGATTCTATCTTCGAACCGTTTAGACCTATGATGACATCATTCTCTTTCAATCCCGCCTTACATGCGGGGCCATCCCGGTCGAGATCGGTAATGACCGCGCCGCTTGGACTGGCTAATTTCAGCGCCGAGACCTGTTGCGGGGTAACCTCGTCAATGTGCACCCCGAGATAAGCGGTCTGGTGCGAATCCGGCCACGCTGGATTACCTGACGGGGGCTCGGCGGCTGCCGGCGCCGCCATTGCGGCTGCCAGCAGGATTGAGACCAGAGTATGCATAACGATCGTAATTTTGCGCATAATTCCTACCTTAGTGTGCTTGCCAGTGTGCTTGCCAGTGTGATTGCCGAAAATCGATCTGCCCCATGATCGTACGCACCTTCAACGCGGGGCCACCCCCATTTAATGAGCCTTCGGCGTACATGGACCTGGGGGCGAAGTTACTGCCTTCTCTGGTGATCCGCAATCCGGAAAACTCGGAGGCGATGCCGTGCCCGGTCGCCATGTCGGACGAGGCGTGCACCGTGACCGGCAAGTCTTTGGGCAGATAGACAATCACGTCACCGGCTGCGGTATGCAGCGATGAATCGCTGAAGCTGCCGCGTTTGCCGACAAACTCCGCCGTTATTCCGCCTGCTCCCGTTTCCACCTGGGCGCCCTGACTCAGATTGAACAGTTCAACACTGCCGCCACCCGTACTGACCTGCACCCTTCCCTTGGCGCTGTCCACATGTACACTGCCCCCGGTCGTTCCCGCCACGACCGCGCCGCTCATGTCACCCAGATTGAGATTGCCTCCGCCAGAGCTTGCTCCCAGATCGCCGCTGCACTTGCGCACGTCGATATTGCCCGCGCCGGTTTGAATAAAGCCTCCCTTGGTAGAACCGACGTACACCTTACCTCCGCCAATGTTGATGTGCGTTTGTCCGGCGACGTTCTTGATGTGAACGTCCCCCCCTGCGGTAATCAACGAAAAATCGGAGCCCAGACGTCCGACTTCCACATTTCCACCGCCGCTGGTAATTTTCACCGATCCATCCAGATTGTCGAGCGTGACCGAACCTCCGCTGGTCGAGCCCAGAATCGTAGCCACGATGGAACTGAAGTTGAGCGGCCCACCCCGGGTTTCTACTTTCAACATCTCCAGTTCCCGTGGTATCTGCACGATAAACTCAGCGGTGAATCGGTTCAGGTTCCGGGTCGCCAGCCGGCCTTCGATGAGATCGCCTTCCGCGTTCTTGATGGTGGAAATATGCATCTGCTCAAATTGTCGCCGCGCCGCTTCCTGGCTGGGAAGGTACGAGCGTTTGCGAATGATGTACGTCACCTGCGCTGAACTTCCCTGCACCTGCACCGATCCCAGATCGGTAGTAATGCGGACCTGGCGCGAGGCGGGCAATGTCCCGGTGATCTCCTCTACCCACGAAGTGCCGTCGCGGTAAACTCGCGATTGTTGCGCCCCGAGCGGAACCGCAACCGCCATCGCCAGGAATGCGGCGGCCGCTGTCCATTTGCGACTGCTCGCCGCACGCTGTGCGCCGAAGTCTTCCCGCCCCGCCTTTCTCATCGCCGCTCTAAATTGCCAACCCTGCTTCAACCAGTCCTCTTTCCGGGAGCGAATCACGAAGGTCTGAAACACCGTTTCTCCGCCTAGTAAATATTGGGCATGGAGGCCAGCACGCGCTTGGACTCGGTGCGGATGTATTCACTGGGATCTTCCTTCGACAACTGTTGCAGGGCCATGCGCACGCTACTGTCGGCGCGCACCGGTTCCAGCGCATGGAGGGCGCCGCTGCGCACTCCCAGATTGCTGTCGTCCAGCAGGGCTTCGAGCACGGCATTGCGCACACGGATGTCCTTTTTCACGAAGGGCCCTACTCCATCCAGCGCCATGAGACGCACCCCGGGATTGCTGTCGTAACGCAGCGCATAGGTCAGGGTCTCGCGCACGCGCGGATCGTCAGCCTTGCTGGTCAGCACATCCACGGAATTCAGACGCACGCCGGAATTCTCGTTGCTCTTGGCGGCATAGAGCAACAGGTCCTGCACTTTCGGATCGGAGACCGATCCCTGCACCGACGCAGGCAGACGTTTGTCGTATTGAACCTTGACGTTGTCGGTGCCAGGTTGTTTTTCGATGGAGGTAATGCCGCTGATGGAAGCTTCTGCCGGAGGAGTCGTTGCCGTAATGGGGCCCTTGGCGCTGTACATGGCGCCGAGGCCGCCGCCAAAGCCGGCCAGGAAGATGATCATGGCCAGCGCGGGCGAGAAACGCACCTGGCGCATCCACGCCATGGGATCGAAGGCGAGGCGATGGTACCAGGCGCGATTCTGCTGCGCGGTCTCCAGCGACTCCTGCAGGCGCATGCGCGCCGCGGCCAGAAAGCTCGCCGACGGCTCTTCCACCGGCAGGGCGTTCATCTGCTCCTGGAATTTCTTCTGCGCCGCAAGTTCGGCCGCGCAGTCCTGGCAGCGCCGGATGTGCTGCTCCAACTCGTGGCGCGCGTCGTCAGCCAGCTCGTCGTACAAATAGAGCGCTGTGTTCTGTTGTACCCATTCGCAATTCATCACTACTACCTCTATCAATTCTTTCCCGGGCAGAGAGTCTTCAAAATCCGCACTTGGCATTTAGCATTTGGCATTTAGCCAAACCCCGGCTCGCAGGACCCGACCAAGTTCTCCTTGCCAAGTGCCAATTGCCAGCTGCTCATCCCTTCACGCCCTTCAGTGCGGCGCGCAGTTTCTGCGTGCCTCGGAACAGCGTGTTCTTCGCCGTTTCTTCCGTCGTATTCAAAATCTCGCCAATGGTGCGCAGCTTCAAACCCTGGTAATGCTTCATCTCAAATACCATGCGCTCGCGCGGAGTCAACTTCTGCAGGGCCTTGGCGATGTTCGCTGCCAGTTCGCGCCGCATCAGGTCGCGCTCCGGACTGGCTCCTGATCGCTGGTCAGCAACCTGGTCGAGCAGGTCGTAGGTGCCGCCTTCCGAGTCGGTCGTTACCCCTGAATCCTCTTTGCGCACCTGCCGTTTGCGCAGTAGATCGAGACACAGATTCGTCGCGATACGGTAGATCCAGGTATAAAACGAGCACTCGAAGCGGAAGTTGCCTATATTGCGATAGGCCTTGAGAAACGCTTCCTGATAAATGTCCTGGGCATCTTGCTCCGAGCGGGTCAGGTGATAGGCCAGGCGCAGCACGGCGCCATCGTACTGGCGCACCAGTTCCTCGAACGCGGCGTGATTGCCACGTTGTGCTTCCCGGATCAGCTCCGTGTCATTCATGCGGCTCTGGGCCTGCCCCGCCATGGACCCTCGGTCAGAGGGAGTAGAGGACGTCTTGTCCGCCTCCCGCCACGCCACGGAAGGACGGAGCCCCGGGCCAAGCACCCCGCCACGCGCAAACCCGGCGCGTGGTGAGGGCCCCGCGCCAACCGTGAGAGGAACTGCTACCGCTTCGGCCGGCATGTCTGGTTTCTACCTGGTCTGTAATTAGCAAGCCCAATTCGAGTGCCTGCAATTACATAGACGGGGGCGGGAGGAAACCGTGAGCGGTCATTATAGACGCCTCACTTAGTAGATACGTTGCCGGAGCGCAACGGTTCACGGGGCTGAGATTTTTGCGGTTGGTTGAACGGAGGCGCCATAGCTAAGTAAACTTCGCTAATGAGCTACACGGTCCAGCAGGCGAAGACCAATTTTTCGCGGCTGATCAAAGAGGCCCAGAGCGGCAAGGAAGTGATTATTACGCGCGGCAAACAACCGGTTGCGAAGATTGTTCCCATTGCCAGCGCAGCCAAGAAGCGCATTCCAGGCACGCTCAAGGGCCAAATCTGGTCGGCTCCCGATGCATTCGATCCACTCACGGACGAGGAGCTGCGCGAGTTGGGATTTGAATGATCGCGCGGCTTGATCCGCAGCCTACGACCTGGCTACTTCGCCTCAGGCTTGCCCAGGCGAAGACCGTACTTCTTGCCGCATTCCCCCTGGCGGAAGGCCGTGCGGAGGGCGGCATCATCGGTCCCCTTGGCCATCTCGGCCGACCAGTCCGCCACTTTCTGGTCGCACCACTGCCGGGAGCCTTCGGGGTAATCGGGCTTCACCACCGGCTCCACGATCGTGGCGGGCGTAGGGCCGGGAGTGGAACTGGGCTTCTTGTGCTGCCAGATTGCCAGGCCGCCCAGGCCGCCGACTGCTGTAATCAGCGCCGCTGCGCCCGTTAGTATGCCCGGCAAAGATGTCCAGAATGGGCCGCGTTCAGGGCCTTGGTCCGCCATAAATGGTCCTCCTACTGGTTCGCGAGAAGCGAGATCTAGGCTTCCGCGCCGGCTTCCTCCGCCGTAGCGGCCTCCGCTGACGCTTCTTTGTTGATGACAACCTTGAGTTGCACGGTTACGTCCTTGTGCAACTTCACCGGCACGTTGAACTCGCCGACATGCTTCAGCGGCTCATCGAGCTGGATTTTGCGGCGATCGATCGGCACGCCTTTATGCTCGAGCTCGTGTGCGATGTCAGCCGAGGTCACCGAGCCAAAGAGTTGATCGCGCTCGCCCGACTTGCGGGTGAAGCTCACGGTCACGCCCCCGACCTGCTGCGCCAAAGCCTGGGCATCGCCCTTCTCGCGGGCCGCGTGCCGCACCGCCGAGGCCTTCATCTGCTCGATGACAGCGCGGTTGGCCGCGGTGGCTTCAATCGCCAGCTTCTTAGGGATGAGATAGTTGCGGCCATAGCCCTCGGCGACCTTTACCACTTCGCCGCGGGAGCCGAGCTTGGTTATGTCTTCTTTCAGAATGACTTCCATGAATAGAACTCCGTTAAATCTTATTGTGTGAGGCTCCCAGCTAATGCCCTTCGTCTGCATACCGGCAGCTAGGTACTAGAAGCCATCCTTCGAAATCGCTTTATATCAGGGCACGGCTTCAAGAGTGTGCGTGAGAACCTCTGCCGTCCCTACGGGACTCGGGTCACATATCCCACCTTACCCAGCGCTNNGTTCTCACGCACACTCTAAAGCCCTTACCTTTCCTGCGCTTCGTTCGGCACGACTAAAGTCTTGCCCTGATACGAAGCCCTAACCCCTGACTACTGACTACTGGCTACTGGCCACTGACAACTGGGGTTCTACCTTCCCCCGAACGGCAGCAGCGCGATGTTGCGCGCCTGCTTAATAGCGTCAGCCAGACGCCGTTGGTGCGGGGTGCACACGCCGGTCAGACGGCGAGGCACGATCTTCCCGGCCTCGGAGACAAAACCCGAGAGCAGCCGGACGTCCTTGTAGTTGATTCCGTCGATCTTCTCAACGCAGAACTTGCAAATCTTCTTGCGGCGGAAGAACTTCCGTCCGCCGCCCCCACCACCGCCGGGGCCCCCAGAACCACCGCCCGGCCGTCCACCGGGACGAGGTCCGCGAGGCGCACCATATCCGCCACCACCGCCGCCCCCTCCTCCTTCGCGAGGAGCACCGCCATCCGTACGCGCGACAGGCGCGTCAGTCGTTGCGGCGCCCGCTCCGGGGGCCGCATTCCTATTGGATTCGTCTGCCATGATTCTCCTTCGGGGCCTCGCAGGCCCTAACTCTGTTCGCCTCGCGCCGTAGCGCCAGATCATGCCTGATACCGTCGTCCTGAGCGGAGGTCTCCTTCTTGCGAACCCCTCTCGCGAGGACGCCATTTCCGAATTCACCGCCGGGTAGACTCACGAACTTTTCGTTCTGCCTGCCGCTAGCTTCCGCCTTCCAGTCGGGTTATCCGGTGCTCGTGAATTTCTGCGACGTGCAACAGTCGAGCGGTGCCTTCGGCGATCTCACCCACGTACTTACTTAAACTACCAACATGCTCTCCGAGCTCACCAAAGCGCTGTCCCATCTCACGGACATCTTTGGTGAGCAGCTCCACGGACTGAGACAAGGTTTCGTGGCGTTCTACCAACCGATCCAAGCGTTCGTCGATGGTCATGTCCTTCCCTCCTGCACGTCACTTGTACGTTTCCCGGACCACGCCCTGCGCGCCATAACCAGTCCGGCCAGTTATGCGCTAACCGGCTCCGATTCGGCGCCCGCTGGCGCAGCCGGCTCGGGCGCGACTTCCGGCGCTGCTGCTGCGGCCGCTTCTGCCGCGGCTTCGGCTGCCGCGGACGCCGCTGCCGCCTGGCGTCCCTTGCCACGGACCTTGGTATCGCGGATTGCCTTAACTTTGGCCAGCCGCTTCTGCTCTTCATCGATCCGCACGGTGATGAACTTGATCACTGGTTCGGTCACGCGCAGGCGGCGTTCCACTTCCTTCACCATGGCGCCTTCGCCTTCCAGGACCATCAGCATGTAAATGCCATCCTGGAACTTGCGCACGGTGTAGGCCAGCCGGCGCTTGCCCATGCGCTCCATGCTTTTCACCGATCC
>PLBW01000004.1 GCA_003135475.1 Acidobacteriaceae bacterium | reverse complement strand
AAGGGGACTAAGGCCAGATCTCCACAGAGGGTCCGCGCATCACCAGTACTGCCTGACTCAGGCAGTACAAGCTCGCAGCTCTCACGCCGTCTTCTTCGCCTCGACTTCCGCCTCGATGGCCTTGATCTCCGCCCGGTCTTTCTTCACCTCCAGCTTCACGTGTCCAAGCAGGCCTGTATAGAAGTTGGAAACGTACACCAGCGCGAAAAGCGAGATCAGATATCCACGCCAGTCGTCGTAGAGCAGCTTGTAGCGGGTGATCACCAGGAACGCGGCCGTGACCCAATGGCTGAAGCAATATTCGCAGGTGAACAGGTAAAAGAACTTCCGGCAAAGTAGCGAGCGGGAATCCTTGCCGCGGCGCGCGCAAAAGTCCCGCGGTTCGCGAAAGATGTCTTCATGGGTCACCGTCCAGACTATGCTGGCGATTGGCAACGCCAGCAGTAATAACCAAACAACTTGCTGCGCAATCGGCATGTTGATTTAAGAGTGGGACTTGCCCTACCGACCCCGGCAGAATTGCTGTGAACGAAGAAGCGGACTCGGTTCCGAAGTCAGCCATTGACTGATGTGGCGGAGCTGCTATTTACATGTCAGGTCCGCTCCAGAATCGCTATTTCTGTTCCAGAACCGGTCGCGTTAAGAGCGCCCGCGTCCCCAGTACCAACCGCCTCCACCAAGCAGGAACACAACCACGACGATAATCAGAATCGTTTCGATACTCATTTTGAAGTTCTCCTTGAGGATCTTCAGGGCTGACTTATCAGGTTGGCAGCCTGCAAGGAATGCTTGAAAAGCGCCCGCTATGTGCGACACTTCGTAAGGCGTAGCACCAGAACCTGCGTAACCCCGAGGTCTTTGAACAGTCTGACAGGTCGAAGCTTGAGTAGTCTGTTCAAAAAAGAACATACCGGTTCTTCTTTCCAAACTGGGACTTGTGGACTGGGTCTTCCGCAAAGTTGATGCACAGCACCGTGCAATTTCGCACAGTCGTTTACGGAGTCGCTCATTTAAGTTTCGATGGGAACACACGCCCTGGTGGGCAGCCCGCCCGACGGGAGACCTCACCTTGAATGGTCTGCGTCGTTATGCGGAATATCGGTCGCGGGGTCATTCGGAAATCACCGATCAAGACTCGTCGTGTAAGTTTGCCTGTTTCGGGATGAAGCCGAGGCCTAGGCCAGAGATGGTCAATTCTGCTCAGACCTCAAGAAAGCCACGGAAGTACAAAAGAGATAGTCCTGAAGGGCGCCCGGAAGAGCCGAAATCCGAGCTTTACGAGGGCCAAGGAGAAATATGAAAACCAGTACGAAAGACAAGCTCAAGGGCAGCTTCCATGAAGTTAAGGGAACAATCAAGGAGGAAGTCGGAAAGGCTACGAACGATCGGAATTTGAAAGCCAAAGGGAAAGCCGAAAAGAAGGCGGGCAAAGTTCAACAGCGGGTTGGCCACGCTAAGGATACCGTCGCAGAGTTGAAAGCAAAGCTGACAGAGTTGAAAACAGAATAGGCCCTTCAGAAATGAATCCGCAGAGAAAGTCGCGGCCTGTCGCTGCCATATACCCATAGCGACTGCAGAGCACTCTGCAGGAATAAGGAGGTTTACGACGAGCAAAACAAGTTTGACCATTCGGTTTATGTGGGGCGCAATTGCCACCGCAACGTTGTTCGGGGTGTTCATGCTGGTGGGTTGCAACACCGCCCAGCACGCCGACGTGAAAGATGCTGTCAACAGCGCCCTTACCAGCCACAACCTCGGTGTTGTGAGCGTCTCGCAAGATCGCGAGAAAGGCGTCATCACGCTGACTGGCGATGTCGAATTAGAGGATAAGAAACAGTTAGCGGAGAGCGTGGCAAAGCAGGCAGCCCCGAACTATGCCATCTCGAATCAAATCGGTGTTCGTCCTCCGGGCGCCGCGAGCCAGGCCAAGGCTGTTGATTCCAGCCTTGACAGCGGCATCGAAGATAACTACAAAGCAGCATTGAAGGCGCACAAGAATTTAGACGACCAGAGCATCTCGTACAGTGCCAAGAATGGGTCGCTCGTTTTGAAGGGTAGCGTAAAGACCCAAGCGCAGCGGAACGAAGCGAACAAACTCGCCCGGGCTGTTCCTAACGTCAAGGAAGTTGTAAATGAGATTGAGGTGAAGCCCGTTAAGCACTCCCCCTCGCACTGAGGTGTGCGCGAACGAGGCAATCAGGGAGCGACATAGCGTGCGGCACATCAAAGAGGGGTTCTCCGAGCGGCAACGTTGTCGGTCGCCGAAATGTTACACTACCGCACGCTCAATCACTTGACCATATGCTTCCTTGCTGTCTTAACAGGCTAGGTTCAATTTCAATCCCGGAGCGCGCAGTCGAAAAAGCAAAAAAGTGGCGTCAACCTTCAAACGTGCGGCAGATAGGCCTACTGCTGGGAATCGGTACGATGGGTTTGACGAGGCGAGGGCTGGAAACCAACTCACGGGTTTCAATGGACCAAGGACACAGGCGGACTAATGTGAAAACGGCAGGTGGAGCTTTCATGTTTCCACCTGCTTTCGTGAATCAGCCGACCGAGCCGCGACTTCCAGCTACGGTGCGAAATAGCTTTTATGTACTAAAATGCGCAGCTTCATTCTCTGTTATTTTTCTGCCGCTCGGCGAGCAGAACGAAACGCCAGTGGCTGGGTTTTAGTGAAAGGTACGAAGCGATGCGGGCGAGCCGGAAGATACTGCGCATCATCGCGGGCGTGGCCGCCCTGTGTTGCCTCGCATGGCTCTTCAAACCAGGTGCAGAAGTGCGAGAGCAACCGGCTCGGCGTGGGTCAGACAAGCCACATTCGTTCGAGCCAACTGCTGGGTTTCGTACCTGTAGGATCTGCGGCCTTCCTAGAAGCCACAAAGTCCATGGCGTAAAACCCTAAAATGCGCAGCTACATCTCTGCCGTTTTTCTGCCGCTGATTGAATACCCCTGTTCTGAGCCTTCCTCGAATGACAGCTGTTTGTATTCATATAGTTAGGACAGGCTTAATTAGGCAAGATTCTAACGATAAGGAGAAGATAGATGAAACCGGGTACGAAGGATGAGATTAAAGGCAAGTTTCATGAAGTGAAAGGCAAAGTCAAAGAGAAGGCAGGCAAAGTCACGAACAATTCGGACTTAGAGTCTAAAGGCATTGCCGCATACCACGCCGGCAACGTGGAAAAAAAGATCGGGAAGATCGAAAACCAGGAAGAACGAAAAAGGGCGTGAGGGGTAAATTAGGCGGGTTCTTTCCGGAGCATATTTCTGCGTGTGGGAGTGGAGACCCGGGCGTCACCTTGGCGCTCGGGGTGCTGTATTCAAGCGGGCCTCATATATTCAGAAGCACGAACCAACCAGCTCGCGAACGCTTTGAGGGCCCTGAAATTGATCAGGAGGAGGCCGTCGCCGCGCAACGCGTTACGACCGGAATCGCCCGTGGGAATGAAGCCGCCCGATGGCAACGGTGTCCAGAGTGACGCAGCGCCTTGGGCCAAAGTCTCGGATATCGTTTTGCCGTTTACCAGGCTCGGGTCGCTGATATTCGGGTCGCGTGCATTTCGGCAGCTCAGCGACCTTGAAAGAGGCAAGAGTCATCGCAGCTTCGTGTATTCGGCTTTAGCTTGCCAAGTAGCTAGGGATGTCGGGATTGGCATCTTTCCACAAGCTAAGGAAATCCTGGTATGACTTGCGTGCAGCAGCCTTGTCACCCATCATAGCGTGCGCGCGGGCGAGCTGGAGGTGAGCAAGTGCACCTCACCCGCACCAGCAGCACGCGCAGATACGCCAGAGTAATGTTGCTGCCGTATTTCTTTTGCAGGTTGCCGTGCAGCTCACGCTTGTCCAGATGGCCTTCCGGCAGCAACATCCATCCGCAGATGTTGGCCGGGAGTGTAGGCTCTCTAGGCTAGGAAATCGGGTTCTGGGAAGTTAAAGCAACCTTGAAACGAGAAACGCGCATGTGTATCTGGCGTGGAGTCAGTCCTGTGGGGCGCTAGTTAAATCACTCGGACGAGAAGTCGCCATGTCGTCGAAGTGCCGCGGTAAGATTAGTCCCCACAAGTCGGCCAGTGTCTACGAAACTGTCCTCGGAATGTCACTTGTCTTGGATTTGGGCTCTCAGGATCCGATTCTCGGCGGCCAGTGAAAGCGGTCTTACCGGAACCCGCGTTGCTGCCGCAGCTCTTGCATTGAAACCTGTTCGAGTCCAGGCGCAGGAGAGCGGCTGCGCTTGTACTTACTGCGCCTACTTCTTCTTCACTCCTGCCGTAAAGTTTGTTACCACGGTTACAGATTGGCTGACGTGCTGCGAAACCTTGTCGAGAAGGATTTTCTTTCCATCGGGGCTGACATCGTAGAAGACCTGCGGCGCTGACCAGTTGCTGACGAGCTGCTGCGGCGAAGCAAATTGCAGCGCTCCGTCGACTTCCTTTACCGGCACCGAGAGCAGGTTGAACCTGGGATCCATGTAATAGAGCTCTTTGCCGTCACTGCTCCATTTTGCTTGCACTCCGCCGGTGGCGGAAACCTGCCATTTGCCTGGCCCGTGGAAACCGGCCACATAGACTTCGGGGGCGCCGGATTCACTGGACGTATACGCGAGCCAATGGCCGTCGGGGGAAACGTGACCAAGCGTGGCGAACGAATTGGGGGCGTGGGGTACCAGCAACGACGGTTTGCGCTCTCCTTCCAGCGGCAAGGCCCAGATCTCCGAGCCTCCCATAGGACCACGGTCACAAATCAGGTACTTGCCGTCGCGCGTCCAGTGGGTAGGAATAATGATCTGTTCATCGCTGAGCAGAAGCTCCTCCGGCCCGCTACCGTCGGAGAGCTTGCGGTAAATGTTGGCATGGCCGTTGCGATCGGAGTTGTAGGCGATCCATTTCCCATCGGGCGACCAGACTGGAAAAGCATTCAGAGCGGGTCCGAAGGTCAATCTGGTGCGAACTCCGCGCGCCAGATCAAGCACCCAGATGTCGCTCTGACCGTTGTCGAGTTGGAGAACGATACGGTCGCCACGGGGAGAAATGGATGCTGTCTGCAAGTTGGTGAGCTTGTCGGCGGCGATGCTGATCTGCTTGCCGTTGCGATCCACCCATACCAACTGCCAGTCGCCACTGCCGCCGTTGCCAACAAGCAGCAGCCCATTACCAAAGGCCGAAGCGTCCATGTGCCAGGTGGTAACGTCGTTCATCACGCCTTTGGCGATGCTTACCGGCTCGCCGCTGGGCGTTCCCGAGGCGGGGTCGAAGGGTTGCGCCATCAGCTGATCGCCGTGCGCGAACAGGAGAAATCCGCCCGCATAAACGGCGTTGGTTTGAGAGTTGAACAACGCACGATTCTCGCGTCCGTCCAGGGAGGCGAAGTAGAGCGCATTATTTGCGGCCTTGGAAGGTTCGTGATGAATGGCGAGGTAGAGAAAGTGCTTGCCGTCGGGCAGGAAAAACGGCCAGCGATGTGAGGTATGCTTGGCGCGATCGACCGTGGTAGCGGGGACCGGGGCTCCGCCGCCGCTAACGCTGACACGCATCAGGGGTGTTTGCGTGGCCGGGGAAAACAGGATCACTCCGCCGGGTCCCCATGCGCCGCCGCGACCGAATGGGGCATCGGCCAGCACCTGCGACGAGTTGCCATTCAGATCGACCGTTTTCAACTTGCCATCGGCAAAGAATCCCAGCGAGCGGCTGTCGGGTGACCAGAAAGGAAAGATCGCGTTTTCGGTGCCGGGCACAACCCGCGGGTCCAGCGAATCCATGGGGCGCACCCAGATGGCGGTGCTGCCATCCGGTTTGGTCGCGGTGAATGCCACACTGGACCCGTCGGGCGACAGTACCGGTGGCCCCGCAGAATCGCCTGTCAGATTCAGTATCGTGTTCTCTGGCGGGTTCATCACCGTTCGCGTGACCGGGGCAGACGGAACGGAGCGGTCCATAAACGTTCCGGCGAGGACGCCAAGCGCCAGCGCGACGACGAAGGCAGTCGCCCAGCCGAGACGCTCGCGTTTTCGCGACGTCGAGGTCGTTGGCGATGCCGGCAATGCAGCCATCGCGCCCGAGGAACTGCTGCTCGCGATCCACTGCAACTGCAACTTCACGTCGTGGGCGGTCTGAAAACGCTCCTCCGGATCTTTTTGCAAGCAGGTTGCAACAGCGTGTTCAAACGCGGGCGGCGTGGAAGGTTTCAATGCGCTGATCGGCTCGGGATCCTTCTCCAGAATGGACGACGCCAGCGAGATTTGGCTCTTACCCTCGAACGGCCGCTTCCCCGCAAACATTTCGTACAACACAGCGCCAAAGGCAAAAATGTCGGAGCGGGGATCGGCCTCCTTGCCCTCGATCTGCTCCGGCGACATGTATTGCACCGTGCCGACGATGGTGCCGGCCGTGGTGAGCGGGCTTAAAGGGCTCGGCCCGGCCGCTGTCACTGCCACCGCGGTAAATGACGGAGGGGCCCCGGACCCCAGGCCGGCGGTCGCCATGGCCAGCGGCTTCGCCAGGCCGAAGTCCATCAGCTTGGCGCCGCTCTGGGTCAGCATGATGTTGCCGGGTTTCAAATCGCGATGGACAATTCCCTGGCGATGGGCCACTTCCAGCGCCTCGCAAACTTCAATTCCGACCTTGAGCGATTCCTTCAGCGATAACGCACCTTTTTTCAGCCGCTCGGCCAGCGACTCTCCCTCCAAATACTCCATTACGAGAAAGTCGATGCCGTCCTGATGCCCAATGTCATAAAGCGTGCAAATGCGCGGATGGTTCAACGAAGAGATGGCGCGAGCTTCGCGGTCGAAACGTTCCTTGGCGTCAGGATTTGCAGAAAGATGGTTGGGCAGAACTTTGATGGCGACGGTACGGTCGAGGCGTGTGTCCTTGGCCCGATATACTTCGCCCATCCCGCCCGCCCCTAGTGCAGACTGAATCTCGTAGGCGCCAAGTTTTGTGCCGGAGGTTAAAACCATGGGTTCGCGACATTATATTCCATGGAACTCGCATGACATGCTTTTGCGGGCAATCACAAAGCCGCTTGCGCTCTGCACTTCGCGTATTACAATTTCTGCCGGATACACAAGAGCCTTCGCGTGACACCCGCTATGGAAGCGGATATTGCCGACCACGTTTGGACGCTTGAGGAACTGCAGACGTCTTTTAGTCCAGCACACTGTACTCAACCAAAGTTCATTTCCCTTCGTGCAAACTGTGATACATTTTGCGCGATGAGTTCCGATGCAACCACGACGTTACATGATCTCAAGCAGCTCTTGAAGGACTTCCGAGATGAGCGAGCATGGGCACAATTTCATGACGCTAAAAACTTAGCCGAAGCCATTTCGATCGAGGCTTCCGAACTGCTTGAGCTTTTCCTCTGGAAGACTCCACGAGACGTCTCAGAGGCGCTTAAATCAGATCGGCAGCTGAAAAAATCGGTTGAGGAGGAACTCGCCGACATAATTTGCTTCAGCCTGAATCTTGCAAATGCCGTCGATATTGACGTCTCTCGAATCGTGAGAAAAAAGATCTCAACCAACAGGAAAAAGTATCCTGTTGAAAAAACTAAAGGGACAGCAACCAAATACGACAAACTATGAGCGAAATCTGGAGATTCACCGGTAACCCAGAAAACTGGCTCACGGCAGTCAGCATTAGTAAATGGGCGCTGAATGAACACAATCGAAGCTTGTGGGAAAGGAGCATTAGGCCCGGCGACATCGCGCTATTTCACGCAGCCGCAAAATCAGATTTCGCAGCTGGTGGAAGCTCCACGGTGATTGGGTTCGGGTATGTTGGCCAGCCCCTGGCCACAAAAACTGACTTCTGGTGGGTCCAAGAAGTTAGGGACAAAGAAAACCACTGGCCGTATGTAATTCCACTCGTTGAGACATATCTCTTTTCCGACATCACAGACATCGACTTCAGTGTACCGGTTGATAAGAAAACCCCCGACCAAGTCAAGAAAGAGATTGCGATCCTGATTGCGGACGGGGTGACGATTCACAACCTGAATGCCCAGGCATCCGCTCTTGACCCTGAGTGCCCCAATTTTCCAGTCAACGGTTCTGCGTCGCGAGTGAATACTTGTTTCGGGCAGTTAGTTGTGGGCCGAAGTCAGGAACTGTTTGTTCCGCACGACACCCAACTCACGAACCTGCTCGAGGAAACTCTCAGCTCCTCTATTGATGAACAACTGTCGGGATTGGACAAGGCGACGCTTCTTGCTCAGGCTATGGCGTTCGACAACACCACGGCTCAATCGCACCACATAGTGAATGGCCCGAGAAGAGTGAGACAGGAGAATCAACGCCAGAAGAGAAGGGTGGCTGCGCTGGAAGACTACACCTGTCAGTTGTGCGGCTTCCGATATCAGGAGACCCGGCATGGCGGCCGGTCTTGAATAGATTGGCGTATTTTAACGGCCGTCAACGCGGAACTCCTGACCTCATCCTCTCAGCGCATACGCGAATACAGGTGAAGGCCGATACGAACTAATCCTAGAAGGAGAATCGCTATGAAACACACGTCGAGAGTTATCGTGAGCGTCGCTGTTTTCGCGCTCGCGAACGTCGTTGCTAACGCCCAAGCCCCGGCCGAACTCGCCAAATCCCGTAAAGCACCGGCCGCATCCACTGGCCCGGTCAAGGTTATCAGCCAAGCGGAATTCAATCAGATGGTTCAATCGGGGCAGCAATTTATTCCCGTCACTCCCGCGATACTGGCGGCGCAGGATTCGCAAACACAGGCCACAAATCAACAAAACCAGGCCGTAGTGAACGAGTTCATGAGGCAGAACCCCAATCTTGCGGGACTCGCCGGGCTTTTCGCCCCTCCGACAGACCCGAGCGTCGTCCGCACCTTCGATGGGAACTACACGATGCAGCTCACCGATGCGCAGGGTGATGTCGACACGGTCGAAACCCTGGGCCCAGGGTCGATACTCGCGGACCTAGCCGCTGCCATCCAAGCCGCCTCTGATCCCGTTCAACAGCTTGCGCTATATCAATCCCTGTATACGCAATACGCCGCTCTGTACAGTCAGCTTTGTCCTGCATCTCCGGGCGGAAACAATGGTTGCGCGAGCCTGACTCCCCCGTCCAAGTTGACGAACCCGGCCGCTTTGCGGAACGCCTCGCTGGGGTCGATTAAGAGCGCCCTCCAAGGGCTGGGTTCCCAGGGACTCGCCATTCTCAAACAGGTGCCGGTTCCGCCTATCATCCTCAGCAGTCAGTTTGCGTCGTGCAGCGCGGACATTGGCGCAAGCTTAAAGGCCACCCAGGTGAACTATGGGGACCAGACCGGCAACTCCAAATGCTCTGGCACGCCCAACGCGGCCGGCATCCTGGAGAATTTCAACTGGCTCAATAAGGACCTGCTTACGTGCGTCAAGTCGCAAGGCGGCCGGGGAACCTGCCATATTTTCGCGTCGACCTCAGCCATCGAAATGCTGATCGCGAGAGACACGGGGGATAAAGTGAACCTTTCAGAAGAGGACTTCGAGGAGCACGAGAAACTGCTATGGCGCCCAGCCTACTCTAACACTGGCGGGCAGGCGGGGAATGACCTCAACGACGCTCAGAGCAACAGCTATCATTTCGCCTACGAGAATCAGTGGGATTACAACCCGGTGGGTCAGATTGCTACGGCGACCACTTGCGACAACTACCCCTATCCGAAGGCTAAGGCAGGGTTCCTAGAACCGGGTTGTTCCGCTAGCGCCCCTCAAGCGCCGGAATGGTGCGTCGGCACTAACGCGGATTGCTCGAAAAATCTGGGATGCGCGGCTCTCGCAGAATCCGTCCCCCCTTCAGTCTTCACACTCTCCTGCTACTTCACTACGGCCAAGCTTTCCGGAGCCAGGTCGCCGTACATGTCCAACGGGGCCACCAGCATATGGGATCCTACAAATCCGGACTTGTCGGTGGCTAACATTCTTCTGAGCCTGGCTTTCAACAATGCGGTCATTCTGGCGTTCAGCGAAACATCGGACTTTAAAGCTGCCACCAGGACCCCCGCCGAAGAGAAGAAAGACAAAGCTCCGACGGGATACGTGGTGTACCATGCCAAGAAGGACGCCCAGGGGATCGTCGGTGCCAGCGACGGCAAGCACGCGGTCCACATCGTCGGATACATCGATAACGGAACGCTGGCCGGCAATCCTGCTACTAAATCCGCGCCCGCCGCTGCGGGAGGAGGCTATTTCATCATCAAGAATAGCTGGGGAGAATGCCATGGCGATGCGGGTTACTATTACATGCCCGTTGACTACTTGAAGAACCGGGCATTGCACGTGTGGGTTGTTTCTTCGGTGCCCCACTAAGCTGAACCGCTCCCAACCGGGCCGTTCGCGTTAACAGCGCGGGCGGCCTTCTTTTCTGGGTATTCCGGCAATTTAGTATCAGTATGTCAGAAAGAACGGCAAGCCGGGGTGGATAATACAGGTTGATCACATCCAGGAGAAAGCTAACCAAGGAATGGAGAGCCTGAGAAACCTCTGGGTGCTATGCCCCAATTGTCATGGGAAGAAAACATGCGGCATGATCGCGGTTGACCTAAAGGCTAAGAAGGTCACTGAGGGAGATAAGGAGATAAAGCTTTTTTGCGACAATCATCTGTTTATCTGACATCCTTGCGATGAACAGCGAAAAGCCGCGACTGAAAGGCACAAAGAGCGCCCGCGCCTGTGGCGGGTGTAACGCCTATGCGTCAGGATGGAGGCGATGAAGCTAGAGGTGGACTGCTACTCAGGGCGGATGGCGGAGGAAAGGGTAGTGTTGCAACTTTCAAACGCAGA
>PLBW01000077.1 GCA_003135475.1 Acidobacteriaceae bacterium | reverse complement strand
CAGGCGGCAGAAAATAATCTTGATTGTTGCAACTACTGTAGCTCTGCTCTTTCTGTGCGGCATTCTCCTCTGGCAGCGGCGCGATTCAGCCGAGCGATGGAACACCTTTCTGGTCGGCGACCCACGCATGGGCGCAGAAACCTTCCAGCAAAAGGGATGCAGCGGGTGCCATTCCGTTCTCGGCGCGGGCGCGAAGCTAGCTCCCGATCTNNACGCGCCACGCATGTGGAAACAATTAAGAATCAGCAACGTGAGTTTCCCCCAGTTTACGCCCGAAGAGATGGCCAACCTATTTGCCTATCTTTATGTCACCTGTTACGACGACGAATCGGGAGACCGGGCCCACGGAGAGCTCCTGTTCAAACAGAAAGGGTGCATCCGCTGCCATTCGATCGGGGAAAACCCGGGAGGCAGCATCGGGCCCAATCTGAGCGAAATCGGTCCTGTGGTTACGCCAATTTTTTGGTCGCAAACCATGTGGAACCATGCCCCGGCGATGGAAGCCCACATGCACGAACTCAATATGGCTTGGCCCCAATTTGAGGGAGAGCAGATGAACGATTTGTTGGCCTTTGTGCGCTACGCCCGAGGGGGGCCGGAGCGGGAGTCCGACGTGCTTCCAGCGAATCCGCGCCGAGGTTGGGCTTTATTCCGCGAAAAGGGATGCATCTCCTGTCATGCCGTTCGCGGCGAAGGAGGAACCGTAGGCCCGGACCTGGGATCGGATCGCCCGTTACCTCGCACTCTGACCCAGATGGCAGGTCGAATGTGGAATCACTCTCCGGAGATGTGGGCAGCTATGAAGACCAAGGGCATCGAGCGCCCCACTTTTGAAGGAGCGGAGATGGCCGATCTGATCGCATTCCTCTATAGCGTGCGCTATTTCGAGCTGGGAGGCTCACCCATCGTCGGACAGGAGCTATTCAACGAACGCAAATGCAGCCAGTGTCATGGAAGTGACGCGGGTGGGGGGAAAATCGGCCCTAACCTGAGGAAGGCCGGCAAGGTCTATACCCCGGTGAACTTCGCCCTGGCGCTGTGGTCTCACGGACCCCGCATGTACGCGAAGGCGGAGCAGCTCGGTATCGGCTGGCCCACTTTGAAGGAAGGCGACTTGAGCCACTTGTTGGCTTTCTTGAACAGTCCCCCCGTCAAAGACAAGAGATGAATTGCGACTGATAGAAGGAGGATGAGCGCTAGAGTTCAAGATCCCGAACGATTCCCGCCGCGTTATCTCTCGCTCGTTGAATCAGGGGAACTCGCCCACCGTATTGCAATTGTCCTTAAGAAGCTCGTTGACTCCGCAGCGTGTCCACACGATTGCCATGTTGGCAGCAGAAATAGTTCAGTTCTTGCCTTCGGCGATTTGCAGATCGAGGGCGGCGCGCTCACCGTTAATCACAATTGTTCCCGAGTCCAGCAATTGTTGACCGGTGCAATCATAGGAGGCGAAACAGCGCATCACGCGGAACGGAAAGAAAAATTCCACCGCCTCCGGACTCGAACCGTCGGCGATGTGAATCATGCTGCTGAAAACAACGCCATCGAAATCTGCATCTTGCGGAAAGTAATTCAACACCGGTCGTACCAGATGAGAAATATGCTCATCGAAGGCCAGGGCTGCCAGTTTGTAGCGAGAGGTTCCCGTGGCCGCATTCAGGTTGGTTGTAATGGACAGTTGCAGGTAGGCGCCCTGCCGGAACCCAATGAAGGTGGGCGCCGCATACGGCAGGAAATGCGCTTCCTGGTTGAGGTCCTTGGTCATCCGCGTGATCGCGTCATCATTTTGGCGTTGCAATTTCGCCAAAGACTCCGGAGTGAAGATCCGCATTGGTGTCGGTGAAGTCTTCATCAGGTTGGCGGAGACAGATGGACTGGCCGATGCCGCCGGACTGGGCGCGGCGATTGCCGTCTCGACGGGCTTCTTCGTCGCAGGCAGGGGCGCGAACTTTTCTTTCCATTCCTCCGAGGGCGCGCCCTCCTGCAACCACAGTGAATAAGGCTCTCCGTTCAGAAACACTTTTGCTTCCAGGATCGCCGTCTGCTTCTGGTCGTCGGTCTTGGCGTCCACAAGTTCCTGGGCAACCGGGACCGGAATGATGACGGTGACGTTTTCCGGGTGCTCTGAGATGACGCCCATCACCTTTTGCCGCACGTGATGGGACACCTCGATAGCAAACGCGGCAAATTCGGAATCATCCGGGAAGTGCGGCACCTCGACTTGCAGCATGGGCATGACGACGCTCTGAAAGGTTTCTTTCAAGCGCGCGTAAGAATCCATGCGGTCCGCAGAATAGGCGGCGTAGTAATTGCCGGTGATCTCCAGAACAGTTTGACCCTTGTAAATGTCGAAGCGGATGGAGCGCTGATCGGCCACCTGCATCTTGGGCAGATCGACGTCGAGGACCCGGCTGAAATAGAAAGGATAGGGAAATTTGTGGGCTTCGATCTCGGTTCCGATTGCCATCAAGGTCTTGAGGTGCCGCTGCTGCAGTTGCTGCGTTTTCGGATCGGACAATTCCATCGGCGTGACGACTTGTGCCCGCAGGGGTCCCATCGTCCCCAGCACAACACTCAGGACCGCGATGCCTTCAACCAACTTCATTACAGCAGTTTCTTCTCTGACAAGGATGGGGTCAACTCCGGCTTACTTCTGCGCATATACCAGTCCGCCGGCTTCGTACGGTGGATCAGCCACCGCGCGAATGTACGATACCAGCGCAGCGATGTCGCTCTTGGAAAGCGTGTATCCCCAAGGCGGCATCTGCGGCGATTTGTTCAGGGCGGGACCGCCGTGGCTGATGATGGCGACCAGGTCGGCATCACTCATTTTGTTCAGAGTGTCGCCTTCGGTGAACGGATGTGGCTTGACCGAGAGGTTGTCCATGTTGGAGACCCGCTGCGGCGTGGACTCCGGGTCGTGGCATCGGACGCAGTATTGCGCGTTGAGCTGCGCTCCTACCGTTTGCTGGTAACCCAATGCGACCTCGTCAATCGTGACGCCAATGGTTTTTCCCGAGGCATCGCGCGTACTGGCGAGGAGCTTGTACCGGCCGGCCTGTTGGCCGAGCTCGATCGTGCTGGTGACCTGTCCGCTGGAATCGGTCAGCGCTGCCGCGGGCGTAAAACCTACGCCGGAGGGCCCACTGAAATACACCGCCGCGCCGGCGACGCCACTTCCCGAGGCGTCGTTCACCTGCACCACGACTGGTTGATCCAGCAGCATTCCGGCATAACCAATCTGCTTCCCGCCGCTGGATTCGACGATCGCCGTTCCGGCGGCGGTGGATTGCAGAGGCGCTGGCTGGTTGCTCTTGCGCGAGCATCCAGCCATAAGCAGCGTGACGGCACAAACAGCGATGAGCAGAGGCTTCATTTCTTCATCGCCTCCTGGGCGCCGCCAGACTTGAGCGACATCAGGAACGCGGTCAACGAGCGCGCCTCGTCGTCGGTCATGTGCTGGTTGGGCTCGATGGTCCCCGGCCGAAGCGCCTGGGGGTCCTTCAGCCAGTGATAAACCCAGGCTGCGTTGAACCGTTTTCCATTCGCAGCCAGCGCCGGGCCAATGTAGCCCTTGTCGTTCTTGTAATCGGCTATGTGGCAAGACTGGCAGGCAAATTTCGAGTAGAAAAGCTGGCGTCCCTGTTCCACCTGCGCGGGAGTGAACTGTGACACCGGCAGGGAATCGCGGTCAAACTCCGGCGTCTGGTACACGGTCATCATGTAATCAGCCAGAGTGTTGATCTCCGCGTCCGGGAGGTTGAACTTCGGCATGCGGCGAATCAGCGCGGGCCGCAGAGTTTCCGGGTTCTTCAGAAACTGCGTGAGCCACTCGCGCTGTACCGCGGTCCCTTCCCACGTGAGGTCGGGAGCCATGTCCCCACCGTGCCCGTTGATCATGTGACAGGTGAAGCAGCGCAGGTCGCCCATGAGCTGTCCGGCATTTCCCGCCGGCTGATACTTGGTCTGCTGGACCGAGGCAATCCGCATGGTGGGCGGCTGGGTCTGCGCTCGGTCGGTCAGCGCCAGCAGCGCAGTGGTGACCGCATCGATCTGCTGGGGCGTGAACTTGAACTGCGGCATCTTCAGCGACGGCCCGAAAGCCCGCGGATTGCGCACCTTTCCAGCCACGTAGCCAGGCAGGCTGTGTTCGACGCCTTCGACGAAGACTAGTTGGTTGAGTGGTTTGCTGCCGATGCGGCTCAGCTCCGGCGCAAAGTTCTCGGGCTTCTTGATGCCATTGATCTCGTGGCAACTGGCGCAGCCGTTCTCCACTACCAAGCGTTTTCCGTGCTCGATTTGCTCCGGCGTGGCGGCGTCGAGATGCACATTGGCGACGAAGTCGGGCTCCGTCTTCGATTCTAGGAAACCCGTCAGTGTAGCCACCTGGGCAGCATCGAAGCGGTAGTGCGGCATCATTGTGCCTGGATCGTAGTGGTTTGGATTTGCCACCCAATCCTGCAGCCACTCCGGTTTCGCTTTCGTGCCGATGCCCGTCAGCTCAGGCCCGACATTGCCTCCGACCATCATGCCGGCGGCGTTCTGCATGGCATGGCACGAAGCGCAGAAGGATTGGCCGTACAGCGAGGTGCCTGCGGCCGGATCGGCCGGCGCCTTCGTGTCAGCCTTCACCGGCTGGAGCGGCGGCTCGAGCGGCATACTCTGCGCAAGGATGAATGCTGAGACGTCGCGGGCATCGTCATCGTTCAAATGGTAGTTCGGCATGGTAGCCGTGCCGGCATAGGCTTGAGGATCTTTGATCCAGGCATAGACCCACTCGCGCGTAGTCTTGTCGGCGATGTGCCTCAGCGAGGGCGGATCATCGTCGGGAGTGATGTAAGTCCCGTCCCCCTGCTTGATGGTGTGGCAGTGCGTGCAGCCGTAGCTGACGATGAGCTGCCGTCCCTGGTTGAGGAACGGGGTCCCGGTTTGATTCTCCAGATGGCATTGCCCGCAACCGGCTTCGATGTACTTAGCCGGCAGCAGCGGCTGCTCCCATTGTTCCGTGGCGCTATGCGCCTCCTCTACCGTGGTCGCGGCCCCTTGTCCGCGATGGCAGGTCGTGCAGCCGAACTCCGTCAATTTGTGCGGAATTACCGGGTGCTCGCGAAATGCCACTGAACTGACGTCTGCAAGGCTGGCTTCTTTCATCCCGAGATGGCAGGTGGTGCAACGGTCGGTCACCTGCTGCTCTGGAATCCAGATCTGCTGAATGCCGCCCTGGAAGTGGCGTTCGAGGGTGACGGCATCGGCGCGTCCGCGGATAAGATGTAAGTATTGCTTCTGATAATGACGCCACTCGCTGAAATAGTTCTTAGCGGGTGCTACGGCCAGCAGCACAAGTAAGATGGCGCTTGCCGAACCGAAGGCGCGAGCGCTGTCGCCGAAGAAGAGCCGCCACAAGGCCTGAAGTTTATTCTTCATGACAGCCTAAGTCCTCCATGGCCAAACCCAGGACCATCCCGGGCCGCGGAAGAAAGTACCGATGGCGGTCAGCACAACCAGTTCGAACAAAAACCATGTCATGATCCAAAACGACAGCGGTTTACTGGCCAGCCAGCCGCGGAATCCTCGCGTTGTCTGGGGAGGGGTCTGCGCGGCCAGCAGCATGAATGCGGCGACGATGAGGGTCGGAACCAATGCCACCCAGACATCGAAAACTGCCAGGAAAATACAGAACAGCACGACCACAATGCCGAAAATTCGCAAACGCTTGGCTTTGTCGCGCAGCCATAATCCTTCGGCTTCGACGTTGATGTTGAAGTAGGGAATCACGATGAGTGCCATCACCACCAGACCGGGTATGAGAACGCCTGCCACCACCGGCGGGAAGTAGTGCAGCAATTCCTGCAACCCGAGGAAGTACCAGGGCGCCTTTGCCGGATTGGGCGTGTGCATGGGATCGGCGAGCCCTTCAAGGGGCGCGTTCCAACGCAGCGAAATGATGACCAATAGAATCGTGAGTACTTCAATAGCGACTGCGGTGCGGAAGAAAACTTCAGGGTAGGTCATCACCCGCTCTTCATCCTTCACGTGCACCTGTGGCGAGGTTCGCTTGGTGATGAAGGCTATCCGCCGGGGTGTCTTACGCACATCGGAGTCGACGACGGCAACGAAATCTTTCGGATCGCTCATTTCGCGCCCCCTTCCGCCGGAGATTCACCGGGATAAATTCCGCCGTCTTTGCGAATTCGCCAGAAATGGATGGCGATGAACACAATCGCCGCCAGCGGCAGCACGACGCAGTGCAGGACGTAGAAGCGCAATAATGCGTTGGCGTTCACGGCCGTTCCGCCCAGCATCAGGAACCGCATCTTGGCGCCTATCACAGGCACCGCCGAGGCAATGTTGCTGCCGACCGTCACCGCCCAGAAAGCCAGTTGGTCCCAGGGCAGCAGGTAGCCCGTATAGCTCAGCAGCAGCGTCATCAGAAGCAGCACCACGCCAATCACCCAGTTGAATTCGCGCGGCGGCCGATAGGCCCCGCGATAAAACACCTTGAACATGTGCGCGAACACCAGGAAAACCATGGCGTGGGCCGACCAGCGATGCAGGTTGCGCAGAAACACGCCTGACGAGACCACGAACTGCAGGTCCTTCATGTCGGCGTAGGCCTGCGGGACCGAGGGATGGTAATACAGCATCAGCAGGATGCCGGTGATTACGAGGATAAGGAACGTGCCGAAGGTGAGTGCGCCCAAATACCATGTCGCACTGAACTCCAGGGTGCGCTTCCGCGCCTTGACCGAGAACAAGTGCAGGAAGACGTTTTGCTGCACGAATAACGACCGGCGCAGGTTACTCTCGCCGCTGCCGCTGCGAAAGATGGAGCGCCATATGCGGTTTTCGCGCACTTGGTCAACCAGGCGATCGAGGGTGTTGGCCACGGCTAGACCCTCACCAGTTGCTTGATGGCGACGGCGTTGGAGCGGTCAACCATCAAGTTGCCATCGTCGCTCAGCCACATGCGCAGCCAGGGAAGCGGCCTTGGCGCGGGGCCGGCGATCTTCACGCCGTCCTTGTTGAACTTGCTGCCGTGGCAGGGGCAAGCGATGATGCCGAGGTCGGGCTTATATGCCGTCATGCAACCCAGGTGAGTGCAGATGGCCGAGAGCGCGAAGAATCCCTCCGCGGTGCGCACCACGTAGATCGCTGTCGCCGGATCGAGCGTAACCGAGTCAGGAGGATAGTGGTCGGGCTTTCCGGCATCCACAATCGGCGACGGTTCGTAGAGCACATTCGGCGACAAGTACTCATACGAGAAGGCAGCCGTGCCCAGTGCGGCCACCGCAACCGAGCCAACTCCGACCTTGACGAAAAACTGCCGCCGGCTCATCTCCTCCGGGCTCTCGGGTGAAGCCGCGGGTTTTGGTTCCTCAGGCATAAATCCTCAATATCATCATTTCGCAGGCGCCGGCGCCGCAGCGGGCTTGGGTCCATCGAAGCTTTGAATGGTGATAAGCCCGGTCGGCTCAGTCGCCACAAAGTTATAAGACTCCATGGTGATGGTGTTGGCGGGACAGCGCAGCGCGCACAGACCGCAGCGGATGCAGCGGGTCTCGTCCTTCAACATGGCAGTTCCGGTGATGCTGCCTAATTCCGCCGGCTGTATATTCTCCAACTCGAAGCTGAACCACTCGGGGTGGTTCGCGATGGCATCGATGCTGTCCGGCTCGAACTGAATCCGGTCCAGCGGAACCAACTCCAAGCAGTTCTCCGGACAGACGTCCACGCAGCCGCCGCACAGCACGCAGTCGGTGCCGTCGTGTTCGTTGCCTTCGAGAATGGTGTTGACGTAGCACTTCAAGCAGCGCTGCGCCTCGGCCATCGCTTCCTGCTCGCTGTAAACCAGCTCGACTTCGGTCATGCCGGTCCGGCGATCGAGCGGCAGCATCGGAATGGGTTGGCGATGGATGTTCATGTAATCCACTGCCATTTGCCAGCGGTCGAGGACTTGCACTTCAATCTGCGGCTCTGGATGCTTGGTCCCGCGAAGGTACTCATCGATGCCAACCGCCGCGCGCTTTCCGTCGCCAACGCTGTCAATAATGAGGCGTGGCCCGAATGCGCAATCGCCTCCGGCGAACACGCCGGGGGCCGAGGTCATCAAGTTGTCGCGATTCACGTTGATGAGGCCGCGAGGCGAGACCAGCACGCCATCCTCAGGCCGCAGAAACTCCAGGTTGGGCGCCTGCCCGATGGAAAGAATGATGGTGTCGCACTCAAACTGGGTATCGCTGTTGTCGTAGAAGGCGGGATTGAATCGGTGGTTTTCGTCGAAGACATACTTTGTCTTCAGGCATTCCAGGCCAACGACTTTGCCGTCGCGTCCCAGGACCCGCTTGGGCCCGAAACCCGGATGCATGATAATGCCTTCGGTCTCCGCCTCTTCGATTTCCTCCAGCGCGGCAGGCATTTCGTGGCGCTGCTCCAGGCAGACGAGACCGACCTCGCGAGCGCCCATGCGTAGCGCCGACAGCGAGATGTCCATCATCTCGTGAGCGGCGACGGTTTGCACATTCTCTTCCGAGGGAGTGATCTCGCCCGGCGAATCATGCTGGCGCAGCACTTCGCGCGCCGCCGAGCGTGCGACGTCCATGGCGACATTGCCGCCGCCGATGACGATCACTTTCTTGCCGATGGTGAACTTGTAGCCAAGATTGACGTTCAGCAGAAATTCGATGCCGCGATGCACGCCATCGAGATCAACGCCTGGGATCGAGAGGTCGCGGCTGCGATGCGCGCCAACTGCGATCAAAACAGCGTCGAAGCCCTGGCGCCTTAGCTCGCCCACCGTGAAGTCGCGCCCCGCGGCGGCGTTCAAGCGCAGCGTGATGTCGCCCGTCTCCAGGATCTCGCGCACCTGCGCTTCCACCACGTTTCGCGGCAGACGATACTCCGGGATTCCGAGGTACAACATTCCTCCGGCCACCGGCGACGCTTCGAAGATGGTTACCGAGTAGCCCATCACGGCCAGATCGTGTGCCGCTGAGAGGCCCACCGGGCCGCCGCCGATCACGGCTACCTTGAAAGGGAGTTTTCCGACAGGATGCGTAGTGGGCGCGACGGGATGACGCGACTCGGGGCCGTGCCGCTCGGTGAGGAAGCGCTTCAGCGCGCGGATGGAAATCGGACGATCAATCTGGCCGCGGCGGCATGCGGTCTCGCAGGGGTGCGCACAGACGCGGCCGCAGATGCTGGCCATGGGGTTCGGATCGCGGGCAACACGGTACGCCTCTTCAAAGCGCCCTTCTGCGATCAGAGTCACGTAACGCCCTGCATTCGTATGTGCGGGACACGCCATCATGCAGGGGAAATTGGTATTCAGCCATTCCCGATCGACCTTCTTGTTAGCGAAGCGAATTTGCATCATTCCCCTGTGGAGACGAGGTGCGCGCGGCGTGATTGGAAGAAGAAGGGCGGGTACTGCCCGCCCTTCGTAGCGTTTACTTCGAAAGGGTAAAGTCGGCCTTGCCGGTGCCGGCAACATCAACAGACTTACTCTGCTGCTTGCTGCCTTCATGCCAGGCGACCACATTGTATTTGCCATCGGGAACATTCTCGATCTTGTAGTTTCCGCTGGCATCGGTCTCGGCGAAGTATGGCGTTGGGCTGACAACGATGTAGCCCGCCATCTCCGGGTGCACGTTACACAGCAACGACACCACACCGGGGTTATCGAACTTAAATGCCTTCTTCTCGCCCTTGGGCCAGGTGCCGAGGTTGTGGCCTAGTTTCTTGTTGCCGCTGATGGAGGGCCAGAAAACATTGTGCTGAACGGTATCGCTGTTCTGGAACTCGACCGTGGTTCCCACCTGAACCGCCATAACGTGCGGGCTAAACATCAAACCCTTCTGGTCCATCACCGGCTGCTTTGTGGGGGCTGGAAACGTTTTGCCCTGGATGGTGTCCACATAAACGACGGACTTCCCGGGCGACACTTTGCCTTCGATGGTGCCGGCCACAGCGGTAGCTGCCACGGCCGTTACCAGTAAAACGGTTACCAGAAAACTGCGCATCATGAATATTCCTTTCGTTGTGCTTGTCTCGGGTTCAAGCTGTTAATACACGAATTCTAAACCAGCCACGGCTGTATTGGTGTGGAACGGGTTGAGAGCCACCGGGAGACCGGTGACGGGATTTGTCCCGAATATGACCGACTGCGACGGACGGAACTGGTACTCAAACGACGCCTTGATGTTGGCGTG
>PLBW01000187.1 GCA_003135475.1 Acidobacteriaceae bacterium | reverse complement strand
AAAGAATAAGCCGCCGGATTGACGCCGGAGGGTATGCAAGGACTATTCAGCACCGGGAAATCACGCGGCGTCGCGGCTAACAACTGGGGCGGACCCAGGCCCGTGGGAAAGGTGCCCACGCGCGTGTCAACGACCCGGCAGGGCGGCAGCGGATAGAAGGCCAGCGTGGAAGAGGAGACCGGCGCGAAGTAGCCATCGATGTCGAGGATCACATCGGTGGTGTTGGTGACGTACACACTGACCGCGCCGTAGGCTCCTGCCGGCACGATGGCGGCATCGGCCTTGATGCGACCGTCGGGCGAGTTCAGGGTGGAGACAAGGGGCTGAGGCTCTCCGGTCGGCCACATGGTGAGGTAGCCCAGCGCGCTGGTGGGAACCACCGTGACATTCAGCGAGTAGGCGGCGGCGGTCGCGGGGATGCCGCAGCTCAGATTGTCAGGGACAATAAAGTCGCGGAAGCTGCCACCACTGATCGCCGGACCGCCAAATTCCCCGTTGGGTTTACGTGTGTCCACAACCCGGCACGGAGTGGCAGGAACGAATTGCAGTCCAGTGGGCGGGGGGGGCGGGGGGGCTCGGCGCTGCCAATCACCGAGACCGAGTTGCCGGTCAGATTGGCCGTGTACACGCGATGATTTGCGGGATCAACCGCCACGGCATAGGGATTCCCAAAAATCCCGACCGTGGTTGTGGAACCGGTGGCGCCGTCGATCGTGATCAGGCTGCCGTTCCGCAGACTGTTGGTGACATAGATCGTGTCGGGGACCGGGTCGATCGCCACCAGACCCGGAGAACTGCCAACCGGGATGGTCTGGGTGGAATCGGTGGCGCCGTCGATAACGGTCACCGTTCCGTCGCCCGCATTGACGGCGTAGATTTGGTTGGCCGCGAGATTGACCGCCAGCGCGCTGGGATAGATCCCCGCAGGCACGACGGTGGTGGAGTTGGTCGAACCGTCGATCACGGTCACCGTCCCGGTACCGGAGCCGCCTAAATAAGTGGCATTCGCGACATAAATCTTGTTGGTCAAACTATTGACGGCCACCGCTTTGGGAAAGCTGCCGACGGCGACGGTAGCCGTGTTGCAGGTCGCGCCATCGATCACCGTCACCGTGTCACTGTTCAGGTTGGCAACATAAATTTTGTTGGTCGATGAGTTGAGAGCTATCGCCGTGGGGTAGCTGTCAACAGCTATGGTAACGGTCGAATCATCTGACCCATTAATGGCAGTGACGCTGCTGTCAAAGTAATTGGCAACGAAGATCTGGTTAGTGACCGAGTTGATAGCCAGGGCTACCGGAGAACGTCCTGTGGCAACCACAGCGGTGGAACTCGTTACCCCGTCAATCACCGTGACACTGTTGTCGTTTTGGTTGGCGACGTAAATCTTGTTGGTCACGGGATTGACCGCTATGTCAGTGGGATAAGACCCCACCGGTATGGTTGCGGTGGCATAGGTAGTTTCATCGATCACGGTTACGTTGTTGCTGTACTGGTTGGCGACGTAGAGGTTCCGGCTCGCCGGATTCGGCACCAGCGCCACCGGGTGCGAACCCGTCGCGATGGTGGTCAGCAAGGTCTGGGAAGTCGCTGGCAAGCCTGTCAGGGCGACGCCGCACGCAAGAAGGAATAGCAAAGTACAGCGCGTCATTGGCACACGCTTCCTTCCCGGGGGTCTTTTTTGGATGGCGGCGCGCCGGAGAATTCCAAACTGGACACAGCGCGTCAGCCGCCTGCGAGGAACCTGACTGTCTCTCAGCCGATTGCCAGGCTCGACCTGGCGTCAACTTTCCGGATGTAGCTCAACCATAGCACCGCATGAGCGCGGGAAAAAGCCCTCTGGCGTTCCTTACTGGCACAAAATGTCGGCTTGTTCCATTTCGGGAATGGCAGACTCGGTGGGAGCCCCCGCATTTATGGCAGAGCCCGGCTGTGGCATTTCTTTCCCATGAGGCGGAACCCTATTGCGCAATGACTCGAACTTAGGATTTCCCTAGGCGGGTTACCTCTCGCCCATTCGCCCCTCTCTTTACAATGCGCCCCGGCAAGCATTCAATAGCAGGCGGAGACATTGTTGACCCGTGGAACTCTATCGCTCATTGCCGCCTGAAGCTGTGCAGATCCTGCTGGTGCTCTTCCTCTCGTTCCTGGTCGGACTGGAACGCGAGGAGCATAAGGCCGTAGGTGGACATTACGCCTTTGGGGGAGTGCGCACCTTCCCGCTCATCGGGCTGATCGGATATTCGATGGCGCTGCTTTCCGGGACGCAAATGGTCCCGGTCACCCTCGGGTTCCTGGTCATCGCCGCATTTCTTCTACTTTCCTACTGGCACAAGCTCTCCGGTTCCGTAGCTGCCGGGATCACCACGGAGATGTCCGGCCTGACAACGTACCTGGTCGGCGCGCTCGTCTATTACGGCCACTTTTGGATGGCGACCGCCTTAATCGTGGCGAGTTTGCTGCTGCTGGAGCTCAAGGTCTTTCTCGAGGAACTCGCCGGCCGCATCCCCGGGGAAGAGATTCTTACCTTCGCCAAGTTCCTGCTGTTGTCGGCCGTCATTCTGCCTATTCTGCCCCATCGTGAATTTGGTCCTTTCCATATCAATCCCTTCAAGACGTGGCTGGTGGTGGTTGCGGTGAGCGCCATCTCCTATGCAAGCTATGTACTGCAGAAGCTGACCAAGGGGCGAGGTGGAATCCTGCTGGCTTCCCTGCTGGGAGGAGCGTACTCCTCCACGGTTACAACCGTGGTGCTGGCACGCCGGGCGGCGCGTGAGGAGCGTCCGCACCTGTTCTCGGGCGGCATCCTGATGGCCTGCGGCGTCATGTATCTCCGGCTGATCGCTCTTCTGGGGCTATTCAATCGCCAACTGATGGTAATGTTGGCGCCTTCGTTCCTTGTGTTGGCGGGATTGGCCATCGCGAGTGGCTTCATCTGGGCGCGCCGGCCGGATAAGACCGAGGCCAAGCTAACCAGGGAATTCGAGCCCAGGAACCCGCTGGAGTTGCGGGCAGCCTTTCTGTTTGCTTTTCTTTTTCTGGCCATGGTCACCGCTACCCAGTTGGCTGTTGCCTACCTGGGGAGGGCCGGAATCAATACTCTGGCCGCCATCATGGGCGTGGCCGACGTGGACCCGTTCATTCTGGGGATCACCCAGACCGCCGGCGCAAGCACTGCTTTGAAGCTGGGGGCAGAAGCCATCTTGATTGCCGCCGCCAGCAACAATTTCGTCAAGGGAGTCTACGCTTACGCCTTTGCCGATCGCAAGACGGGCATGGCGAGTATCTGCCTGCTGGTGACCCTCGGCGCGCTCGGCCTCGTTCCGCTGTTCTGGATCTAATCGTGCCCTCCAAGGCATGTGCTCCACCCTTCGCATGGCTGTTCAGAAATTTTTGCAAGTGGCCGGGAAACTCGATAAATTAGAGGTGCGGAGGGATGTGTGAGCGGTTGAAACAGGCGGTCTTGAAAACCGCTATACCTGAAAGGGTATCGGGGGTTCGAATCCCTCTCCCTCCGCCATCTAAATGGCGCAATCCCAATCATCTGCAGGCTATTAATTGGTGTTGCGCTTGCGCAATAGCGCGCCGGGTTAGTGTCCCATTAGTGTCCGTTAGCGCCGTGATCCCTCCCGGTGGCAGTTGTGACGCCCATGCGTCAGAATGGATGAGATGAAGCTGGAAGTGGACTTTAAACCGCGTGCTGGACAGCAGTGCTACGCAACCAGCGTTTACCGAGTGTTGAAGTGCCAACGCGCTGTATGAGGATAAGGGCAATGACGCTCTCACGGGCAACAAGAGCGGTGTTATGGGGGTGCGATGAATAACGCAATTCGCACATCAGCAGTTCTGGGGATTCTCATTCTGCTTTTGCTGGCCAGCGTCGGATGCGCCAGGCAGAAGAGCGTAGATGACCTGAGTAAACAATTGGCGGACGTAAACGCCAGATTGACAAAACTGGAGCAAGCAGAGACTCAAAGGTCTCTTGATACTGCTGCCAAGGATAAGAATAAGACTCTTCTGGAGAACGCCAAGGCAGACGCAGCTAAACGTAGACAGGATTGCCAGGCTGCGGCGGAATGGGACTTTAACAATTGGGTGCGCGTTAACGGAACTCTGGTTCCGGGGAAGACGGAAGTGTATGCAGCGGCTCCTGAAGCCATCAAGCAAGCCCGCGCCAAGCAGGATAAAGCTGAAGCAGACTGTCAGAAAGACTATGAGGACGCCTTGCAAGCAGCACAACTCAAGTATCCGCAATGACCTTGTGCGAGACACTCCAGACTACTGAGGTCAACTTTGCGTGCCTTCACATCGTGGTATGCAACTATAACGAACTACATGCGAGAGAAGACATTCAAGCAGAAGTTTGGGACGGAAGTGGTGCAGTAGGGTTAGGGTCGTTTGCGCTAGGATTCCCGCGCGGTAGATCCAGCCGGCTTCAGGGAAAGCAATTCCCTGATATGCCTCCGACAATGGTGCCTACGGCGATCAAGCGCTAACTGCGGTACCGCTTGCTAGCGGCGGTTGCGCCTCCAGCCAGGCGTCAAAACCGCCAATCACGTTGATGACGTTGTTGTAGCCGGCCCGTTGTAGCAGGCTGCATGCGATCACGCTGCGATAACCGCTTTTGCAGTGGACGGCGAGCGGCTGCTTCGCCTCGATCGCCGGCAGTGCGGCCTTGAAGCGATCCAACGGATACCAATCGGCGCCGTTGATGTGCCCACCCACCCATTCGCTCTCGCGGCGGACATCGAGCACCTGCAGAGCGTTCGCTCGCAGGCGCGAGTTGAGTTCCTGCACCGTGATCTGCGGCAACTGCTGCAAGGCAAATCCCGCCCGTTCCCAACCGGCGGGCCCGCCGTCGAGATAGCCCGCCAGATTTTCGATTCCGACTCGCGCCAGACGAAGCCGCGCCTCGTCCAGTTGCTCAGTAGTTTCGGCGATCAGCACCAAATTTGCGGACAACCCCAGCACCGCCCCTGCCCACGAAGCAAACTGCCCGGAGAGCGCGACGTTGATCGAGCCAGGAACGTGGCCCGCGGCAAACTGATCGTTGGGGCGCACATCAAGCGCAATCGCGCCGCGCTCCAGCATGAGACTCAACTCGGGTGCTGAAAGCGCCTTCAACTCCGGCAATTCCGTCAGCGGAGGGGCCCCGGCGCGGTTAATCGCGGCGTCCTCCAGGAAGTAATCGGGCCGCGCCGGCAGATTGCTGGTCATCTGCCGGACAAAATCTTCGCGACGCTTGATCTGCAACGCATAGTTGGTGCGCCGTTCGGTTCCGACCGTGGAAAAGCGTTCGGCGCGCATATTGCGCCCGCAAAGCGAGCCGGCTCCGTGCGCGGGATAGACCAGCACGTCATCCGGCAACGTCAGCAGCTTGCCGTGCAAGGAGTCGTACATCAGCCCGGCGAGTTCCTGGGGCGTGTGCGTCTTCGACAGATCAGGACGGCCCACATCTCCGATGAACAGCGTGTCGCCGGTGAGCACCGCCCAGGGCCGCTGCGATTTCTCTTCGTCGGTGATGACCAGGCAAATGCTTTCGGGAGTGTGGCCCGGAGTTTCGAGTCCGTCGATGCGCAGCTTTCCGACGCGCAACGCGAAACCATCTTTCACCGGGACGTGAGGAAACGTTGCTCCGGCGTTGCCGCCGATATAGATGGTGGCGCCGGTCCGGGCGGCCAGCTCTTTGTGGCCGGAGACGAAATCGGCGTGCAGGTGGGTCTCGAAGATGTGACGGATGCTGACGCCCTGTTGCTGCGCCGCTTGCAGGTAAATCTCGACATCACGCTGCGGATCGACGACGATCGCCTCGCCTTCCGAGGCCAGCAGGTAGGAGGCATGGGCCAGACATCCCAGGTAGAACTGTTCGAAGTACATGGATACTCCCGCGCGCAGATGGTAATCGGAATTTCTGGCTTAGATCCAAACAGCCTCACACTATATACATCATGGAATTTCAGCGCATTAGATTTCTCGTTCTACGTGCGTGTCCGTCATTCAACCTGCGAACTGCCTCACCCACACCTTAGTGCCTATTTAATACTGCGCTTTTAGGCTAAAAACTATAGCCTATGAGTACCAAACTGTTGTAAGATTCCCTTCGCTTTAACGTGCTGCGCGTCAATCTGAAAAGGCTGCACTCGTATTTACCACCAACTTAACCTAAGGAGAAGCGACCACAATGCGGATCGAATCTGTTCTGCCCCAATCTCACACGACATTTCGGCTCATCAGTGCGGTGACAATCTTGCTCGCATGTGCCACCTTGCTCAGCGGCCAAGTCCGCGTCGGCAACGGCATTTACCCCGCGTCCAGCATCGAGCAACCCGAGGACGTCGGCCTGCGTATGCACACCAACTACATCATTTATGCACCCACCGGCTCCATCATCCCGGCAGCCCAGCCGGCGGGAGAAACTCCAGCTTCCCTGGGATGCGTCTACAACGTGGTTTCCAATCCTCTGTCGGGCTGCCCCATCAACGGCACGACACAGGTCCCCACCGGGGGCGGCGGCGTAATTGTAATCGTCGATGCCTACGACTATCCCTCGGCGGCCGCCGACCTTTCGACTTTCTCCACAACTTTTGGTCTGCCGCAGGCTAACTTCTCCGTGAAATATGCCAGCGGGACGAAGCCAACCAACGGCTGCCGTTCCGGCTGGCAAGGTGAGGAATCCCTAGACATCGAATGGGCCCATGCTATGGCGCCCAATGCCCAGATTGTTTTGATGGAAGCCTCTTCCGCCTCCAACAGCGCCTTGTACACCGCAGTACAAGCTGCAAATAGCTATATCGCGGCCCATGGTGGCAAGGGCGAAGTCTCCATGAGCTGGGGTGGAAGCGAGACCAGCAGTGAGACGAGTTCCGACCACTACTTCACTCAGGCCGGAGTAGTGTACTTTGCCTCGTCGGGCGATTCTCCCGGCGTGATTTATCCCAGCTCTTCGGTGAACGTGGTTTCGGCCGGGGGCACGCAGGTAAATCGTAGCGGCGGCTCCTACACCAATCAGACTGCCTGGAGCTCCGGCGGTGGCGGAGCCAGCCGGTATGAGCCGCGGCCCTCATTCCAGAATGCCATTCAAAGCATCGTGGGCAGCAAACGAGGCACGCCCGACCTTTCCTTTGACTCCAGTGGCGGCTCTCCGGTTGCGGTGTACAACTCGAATTGCTACGGCGGCTGGCTTCAGGTCTATGGCACCAGTGTGGCTTCACCTTCGCTGGCAGGAATCATTAACGACGCGGGAGGCTTCAAGACCAGCAGCAACGCGGAGAATACCCTGATCTACAGCAATCTGGGATTCAGCTCGTACTTTACCGATATCACCTCGGGAAGCTGCGGCACTCACAGCGCGGTTGCGGGTTGGGATTTTTGCACCGGCGTGGGAGTTGACAACGGATTGGTCGGGAAGTGAAGTAGCCGACCTCCATGCACTATGGGCCCGCTCCGGCAGGAGCGGGCTTTTTCTACTGTGCCCCGACATCGTCAAAGAGGACATCCATGGCTTCTTAGACGTCATACGCAAAAGGCTCGCCTGCCTGACTCCTTTAACTCTTAGCTCTTTGCGCACGCAGCGGCGACCTGCATGGGATAAACCTCGAAGCGGTTCAATCCACCACGGACCGAGGGATCGTTTTCGCCGAACCGCCGAGCTTCCGCCTCGTCGGCGAACTCAAGGATTCCCAGACCGAACGCTCCATCAGGCGCCATCACTGGCCCATAGAGCAGCAGTTTGCCCAGGTTAAAGTGCTGCCGGAAATAAACACTATGCTTGTCCATCAGGGCACGCTCTTCGCTGGTCATGTCCTGGGGAAAGCTTGGCCGGGGCGGAATCAGTGCGAAGTAGTAATGCTGTTTGTCCATAGGCGGAACATGATACTGCAAACCCGCGTCCCACCCCTTCCGGGCGAAGAGCGACGAAATCTTGGTTATTGCTTTAGGCACATTCGATTTTTCCTCAATGCGCGTGGTTCTTGATTTGCTATCCACGTAGATGTCGGGCTTGTCGAGTTCCTTCACGGGGAAGCCCGATGACTTAAGTTACCTGAGTATCCATTCCACTGTGACTTATATCACAGCACCCTATTCGATGTGAGTGTAGAGTTAGACAACCCTCGAGATCGGTATGGCTATGACCGAAGCCACGAGACAGGTGGCCATCGCGAGCAATGATGATGGAACTCCCTCGCTGGATGCGCTGGCGGAAGGCGAACAGACGTTTCGAAAACTCCTGGAGGCGCTGCCCGACGCCATTCTGGTTCACAGCGAAAACAAAGTAGTTTTTGTCAATCCCTTCTCCGTACGATTGCTCGCCGCAGAACGACCGGAGCAACTGCTCGGAAAAGACCTTTCCGAGATTGTCCATTCCGCCTACCTGCCGGCAATCAAAAATCGAATCCGAAATTGTTACTCGACCGGATTAGCATCTCCTCCCATGGAGTCCATTCTGCTCGCCTGCGATGGCTCGTCCGTAGAGATCGAAGCGGTTGCTATTCCAATTTGCTGGAATGGCTCACCGGCAATCGAGGTGGTCCTACGCGACATCAGGGAACGAAAACGGGCCGAACGAGCGGCTCAACAATGGCAGCAACGCCTGGAATTGGCCCAGAAGGCTGGCCTGCGTATTGGATTGTGGGACTGGGACGTAGCAGCCAATATGGTGATTTGGTCAGACGAAACCTACCGCCAGTTCGGATTTACCCGAGATACGTTTTCTGGTCGGGTCGAGGAAGCTGTTACAAGGCTTCACCCGGAAGACCGGCCCATAGTCGAGAATGCAATCCGCAAGGTGGTGGCCGGAGGCGGAGAGTACGCAGCACAGTATCGACTGGTGCGGCCAGATGGAACTACCTGCTGGGTCGATGCGCACGGCGTCATGGTTGGTAATGGGGCGCCCCACATGATCGGCGTTGGGGTCGATATTACTGACGTGAAGAAGGCTCAACAGTCCCTTCAGGAGAGTGAGGAGAAGTACCTGTTGCTGTTGAACTCGACAGCAGAAGCGATTTACGGCCTCGATCTAAAGGGTAATTGCACGTTTTGTAATCCTGCGTGCTTGCGTCTCCTCGGCCACCAGGTGATCGAAGACCTACTGGGGAAGAGTATGCACGCGGTCATGCACCACACGCGGGCAGATGGGACTCCCTATCCAGAACAGGAATGCGAAATCTATGCTGCCGTGCGCGAAGGTACAGCCAGTCACGTCACCGATGAAGTGCTGTGGCGTGCCGATGGAACGAGCTTCTCGGCCGAGTATTGGTCTTATCCAATGCACAGAGCCGGTGAACTTGTCGGTGCGGTGGTTACTTTTCTCGACACATCGGACCGCAAGCGGGCAGAACTAGCATTGCGGCAATCCGAGGAGAAGTATCGAAAGCTGTTTGAGAACGCGACCTATGGGATCTATCGATCGAAAATCGACGGGACCTTATTGGACGTGAACCCGGCTCTGGTTGCCATGCTGGGTTACAGGTCAAAAGAAGAATTGTTGGCGCGGAATCTGGACCGGGACATCTACGAGAACCCGGCGGCACGCGCCTCGATTCTCAACCGCTACGGGTCCAGCCAACACGTGCGCACTGAAGTGAATTGGAAACGCAAGGATGGCAAGATCATCGTGGTTCGCTTGAATGGGCGGATCATTCGCGAGGCGGATGGCTTGGTCAGCCATTTCGAAGTCATGGTGGAAGACATTACCGAGCGGCGGAGCCTGGAGGAGCAATTCCGCCGGGCGCAGAAAATGGAGGCCGTGGGGCTGCTAGCGGGAGGGATCTCGCATGAGTTCAACAATCTTCTCAGCGTCATTCTCGGAAATACCGAGCTACTTCTCGACACCATAGGTTCGGGCACACAGCAGCATCAGGCGGAGGAGATCAAGAAAGCCACCGGCCGCGCGGCTCAACTGACACGGCAGCTGCTCGCCTTTAGCCGCAAAGAATCACTCAATCCGACAATCCTGGACTTGAATACGGTCGTTCGCGAGGTTGATAAGATCCTGCCACGCCTGATCGGCGAGGACGTGCAGGTTGTGACCCATCTGGCGATGGGGCTAGGTGCAGTCAGGGCGGATTGCGGACAAATCGAGCAAATCCTGATGAACTTGGCCACCAATGCGCGAGATGCTATGCCCAACGGTGGCAAGTTTACGATCCGAACTGAGAACGCCGAACTGGGGGCGGCCGACTTGGCCCGTTACGCCTATGTCAAGCCTGGACGATACATTCGCCTTTCGGTGAGTGACACCGGAGTGGGAATGAGCGAAGAGGTGCGGGCCCGAATCTTTGAGCCTTTCTTCACCACGAAACCACAAGGACATGGCACGGGACTCGGATTGGCCAGCGTCTATGGAGTGGTTAAACAGAGTGGCGGGTATATTTCGACTTCGAGCATACCCGGAGCTGGTTCCACTTTCGACATTTATCTGCCGCGCGTGGACGAAAAGGCTCTACCACTACCACAGGTTTCTGCCTTGCGGAGCGATTACCCGAGAGGTACTGAAACAATTCTCCTGTTGGAAGACGAAGAATCTCTGCGGCAAGTGACCTTCGCGTCCCTTAGAGGGAGCGGCTACAATGTCTTGCAAGCTGGCCGCGGTGACCATGCCATCGACCTGGCTCATCAGTACCAGGGACCTATTCCTCTGATCATCAGCGACATAGTGCTACCTGACATGGCAGGCCCCTCAGTTGTGACGAAGGTACAAGCATTGCATCCGGAAACGAAAGCGTTATATGTTTCGGGATATGCTGAGGTCCCTGTGGCTCAGCAACTCATTTCTGAGGGAGCTATCTTCATGCAGAAGCCGGTATCGCGAAGCGACCTTCTGAGAAAAGTGGACGAAATGCTTCATCCTGTACTCCACTCGACTCCCGATAAGCCTCTGCCGGTGTAACGGGTCATCCCGGCAGAACTCCCAGAATACTCACAACGCAACGCGACCATGGGATCGACCCTGGACGCTCGGCGTACCGGAAGATAGTTGGCCAGCAAGGCCACGGCAGCAAGCGTCAAGCTCACAAGGAGCGTGGTCACCAGGTCTAACGGATGGACTTGGAAAAGCAGAGAAGACAGGAATCGNNGGTCAAGCCCTGCCGAAGCACCATGGCAAGCACGTCTTTCCTGGCCGCACCAAGGGCCATGCGAATTCCCAGTTCGCGTGTGCGCAAGCTCACGGCGTAGGAGATCACCCCATGACTCCTTTAACTCTTTGCGCGCG
>PLBW01000150.1:2334-55201 GCA_003135475.1 Acidobacteriaceae bacterium | reverse complement strand
GAAGATACGATCTCGGGCAAGGTCGAAGACATGGTGAAGGGCGAGGTGAAGCGCACCTTCAACCCCGAGTTCCTCAACCGTCTCGATGAGGTCATCATCTTCAACGCGCTGAGCGAGGCAGACCTGATCCAGATTGTGGAGTTGATGGTGCAGCAACTGAACCAGAACCTGGCGCAGCGTGCCATCACGGTCACCGTGGCCGAAGAGGCCCGCAAGTGGATCCTCGACCAGACGATTGTGGACCGCAGCTACGGGGCGCGTCCGTTGCGCCGGGCGCTGCAAAAGTACATTGAGGACCCGCTGTCGGAGGCGCTCATCCAGGGCACGTTCGCGCAGCGGCCCACCTTCATCGAGGTGTACCTGGAGACCAACCAGCTCTTCTATCGCCCAGTCGGCGAGGAGAAGACCGAGGGCGTGCTGCTGTACAGCAACTAGCGTAAAGAGCAGTGAGCGAAACAAGGGGAGCGGAGACGCTCCCCTTTTGCTAGTGCCGACCTCGGTCCTGCTAGAGCAATTATGGACGTATCACGTCTGGCGAGATAGAAACGTCCGTTCAAGTCGCTGAGGTAGTTGGCAAGAAGAATTCAAAGAATTCTCCGGGCGAGGATTCCCTCGATGGATAAAGAGGCCGCTGAAAAATCATCGCAATGGAGAGAAACAACAGGTCCTTCGACTCGGCCTGAAGGCCTCGCTCGGGCTGTTAATTTCAAATGCTATTTCCGCAAATGCGCCGCCAACTCCGCGCGCGGCACCTGCACCTGCTCACCGCTCGCCAGGTTTTTCACCGCAAACTGCTCTGCCGCCACTTCGTTTTCTCCGACAATCACGATGAATCGCGCCCCTGCTTTTTCGGCACTCTCGAACGACTTCTTCAGCCGGAACGTCTCATCGCCGATGTCGGCGCTGATGCCCGCGCGGCGCAACTCTCGTGCCAGCTTGAGCACATGCACATTCATCCCCGCGCCCAAGGGAGCGATGTATGCCTGCACCTTCTCGGCTGGCTTCTCGCCCTGCGATTGCAGTGCGAGGATCAGCCGGTCTTCCCCAATGGCGAAGCCGATGCCCGGCGCCTTCGGTCCTTCCAGCGACTCCGAGAGTCCGTCGTAGCGCCCGCCGCCCAGCACCGCGCTTTGCGCGCCCAGTCCGCCGTGGGTGAACTCGAACGTCGTGCGCGTGTAGTAGTCGAGCCCGCGCACCATGCGCTCGTTGATCGTATAGGTGATGCCGACGGCGTCCAGCATCGCACGCACCGCCGCAAAGTGCGCGCGGCAAGGCTCGTCGAGATACTGGCCGATCTTGGGCAGCTTCTCGATGATTGGCTGGTCCTCCGGCACCTTGCAATCCAGCACGCGCAGCGGATTGGTTTCCGTCCGGCGCTGGCAGTCGGCGCACATCTGCTGCACGACGGGCTGCAACGCCTCGCGCAGCGCCTGGTTATAGCGCGCGCGGTCTTCGGCGCAGCCCACCGAATTCAACTGCAACTGCCAGTCGCGCAATCCCACTTCGTCAAGCAGCGTGGCGAGCATCTCCAGCAATTCCGCATCGCGCAACGGTGACTCGCTGCCCGCGCTTGGTGGGCCAATAATCTCCGCACCAATCTGGTAGAACTGGCGATAACGCCCCTTCTGCGGACGCTCGCGGCGAAACTGCGGCCCAATGTAATACAGCTTTTGCAGCGTGCCCTTGTCGCCCAGGCGATGTTCGATGTAAGCGCGAACGACGCCCGCGGTGTTCTCCGGGCGGAGGGTTAAGGGTTGAGAGCTTGAGAAAAAATCGCCTGCGAGAGGTTCAATCTTCACATCTTCGGTCGCAACCCCATGATACGTTTTTGCCGCCTCGTCGGGGACCACGAGACGGAGTCTGATCGCATGATTGCCAAACTCTTGCGAATACTCGGTCTTCGCCAGGCTCCGTGCTTTCCTCAATCCGTCTATCTTATCGGCGGTAACTTTTGGACCGAATGCCACGAATTCGACGTGGCCAGTTGAGCCCGAACTGGTCTGAATGCCCCGCCAATATTGACGGACGCCAATTCTTTCCAGCTTCGCTACGAGTGACAGCATATTCTGCCCCTGCGGGACAACGCGCCCGGGTTGAACATTCGGACCGTCCGACAAGTTGTCTTTTAACCACTTGTCGATAAGTTTTTTCTCATTGAACCGCTCGCCGTCGGCCCACGTGAACATCTCTTTCGAGACGATGTCGGTGTCTTCGCCGACGCTGCGCGAGAAAAGCTGCGTGTCCTCGAAAATGGGAGTGCGAATCTCGTGATAGTTGTAGCGCGCGAAGACCTCACGCACTTTCGCCTCCACCCGGTTCCATAGGTCGGTGTCGGGCGGGAGAAGATCGCGAGTTCCACGGACGGCTTTAATCATGAGAATCAGTTTCAAGTTTCCAGTTTCAAGTTTCGAGTTGCCGATTGAAACTCGAAACTTGAAACTACTTCTTCCTCTCCGCCAGATAATTGTCCTTGTAGCCCAAATAATTCCGCGCGTAACGCAGGATCGTCTCCTGGTCCGCCTCGCTCAACCGCTTGCGCACCTTGCCGGGAACTCCCATCACCAGCGATCCCGGTTCCACGATTGTGCCCTCCGGAATCACTGTGCCCGCCGCAATAATCGATCCCGCTCCTATGCGCGCTCCGTTCAGGATGACCACGCCCATGCCGATCAGGCAGCGGTCTTCGACGACGCAGCCGTGCAGCGTGACCGAATGGCCCACGGTCACCCAATCGCCGACGACCACCGGCCACTGATTCAACATGCCGTGCAGCACGCTGCAATCCTGGATGTTGGTGTTGGCGCCCACCCGGATGAAGCGTACGTCGCCGCGCAACACGGCGTTCATCCAGATGCTGGCGTTGTCGCCCAGCACCACGTCGCCGATCAACTGCGCCGATTCGTCAACGTAGCACGACGGCGGGACGGTCGGGCTGATTCCTTGGTAAGAGCGGATCATTGCGTTCGTCGGTAAGTCTTTGAAAATACCATGCCCGCAGCGTGAAGCGAAATGAAGACAGCCGCGGCTGATAACCAGGCAAGCGGAGCCTATTGAGGGAACAGGCTTTGCGGTTGGTCCTTCCAGGGGTCGAACTCTCATTTCCTGCTGCGCAAAAACGGAGCCCGCGGATGCTGCGCCGTAAAAGTAGCACAACTTTGGTCTCAAGAAGCCTAATGATTGGAGACGCTAAGTCCTTATACATCAGTAGCCTAAAAGCCATCTACGACGTTTTCGGCATGGGCAAAACCACGATCTTCGGATACAAGAGCAATAGCGCCTCTTTTGCCGTAAATGCGGCGACAATTTTAATCCTTAGGCACACCTTGATGCTGAAGAGCAGCACCGACGCCAGTTCGCACTTACGAATCGAATCCGCAGTGGAAGAATCGGGGAATTGGATGGATGCAGTCCGCCAGAAGACGGTGCTCTGTATTGATGATGAGACCATTGGTCTGCGAGTGCGAAAGATCATGTTGGAGAACCATGGGCTCCGGGTACTCACCGCCAGCGATGGGCAGCAAGGGATAGCTCTCTTCGAGCAGAACAGTGTTGACCTGGTCGTGCTCGACTTCTACATGCCGGGCCTGAACGGGGGACAGGTAGCGGCCGAAATGCGCCGCCGCCGGCCCAAAATTCCCATCATTTTCTTGTCGGCATACTTCTCCCTGCCGTCCGACGCGCTGGAGATTGCCGACGCCTTCATTACCAAGGGCGAACCGCCGGAAGTGCTCATCGAAAAAATTGAGCAACTCATGTGAAGGGACGAGCAGTCGATTCCCGAACTGCCAGCCGCCTGCAAACTAGCCTTCACTCGCCCTTCCACTGATACGCGTCAGGCTGCGGCAGTCCCACATGCGCCAGCACGCGATTGACGAATTCGCGCGCGATCTCGTCGGTCGAGACCGGGCGGAAGTAAAACGCCGGGATCACCGGAAAGATGGTGGCGCCGGCTTCGGCGGCTAGCATCATGTTGCGCAGGTGGATGAGGTTGAACGGGGTTTCGCGCACACACAGGATCAGGGGCCGCCGCTCCTTCAGGCAGACATCGGCGGCGCGCTCGATGAGCTGGATCGCCATTCCGTTGGCGATTCGCGCCAGGGTCCCCACGCTGCAGGGCAGCACGATCATGGCGTCGGTATGATAGGAACCGCTGGCCACGTTGGCCCCGATGTCCGAATTGTTCTGCTGGCGAATTTTTTGTGAAGCTCGTCCCAGCAGTTTCTGGATCAACTCATTGCGGCCCGATACCTGAAGTTCTTCGGCCATCACCCGCAGGCCGCTATCGGAGAGAATAACGTTGACGGTTGCAATGCGCTCGTCACGGTCCAACGCATCCAGCAGGTGCCGGGCAAAGATGGAGCCGCTGGCGCCGGTGATGGCGACGGTCAAGGTTCGCGGTGCTGTCGGGGTCTGCGCGAGCATCTAAGCTTCACATCGTACCACTCACGTGTGTCGTGTTCCGTTTTCGGGCGGATCGGTATAATGCGTTCCTCTCTTGGGACTTGCATCTTGAGTCTCGAAACTTGAAACTCGAAACTTGAAACTCGAAACTTGAAACTTTCTTCCTGACAACTGCCCAATGACTTCCGACGCCCTCAAGAAACTATTCGACCAGGTGAAGCGCGGCAAGCTCTCTGCCGAGGAAGCGGTGCAGCGTCTGCGCCATCTTCCCTTCGAGGACCTCGGCTTTGCCAACCTGGACCATCATCGGACGTTGCGAGTCGGCATGCCCGAAGTCATCTTCGGACCAGGAAAAACTCCGCGGCAGTTTGCGGAGATTTTCACGCGACTGGCGCATCCCGGCCACAACGTGCTGGCGACGCGAGTTTCGCCGGAGCAATTTCGCGCCGTGAAGCGCAAGTTTCGCAAGGCCGAATTCCACGAGCTCGCGGGCGCCATCACCCTCACGCAGGACGAGACTGTTTACGGCAAAGGAAAGATCGTCGTGGTTTCCGCCGGGACCAGCGACATTCCGGTCGCCGAAGAAGCGGTAGTCACGGCGCAAGCGATGGGCAACGAGGTGCAGCATGTGTACGACGTGGGAGTCGCCGGCATACATCGGCTGCTGGCCCGCCGTGAAGCGCTAACCCAGGCGCGCGTGGTTATCGTTTGTGCCGGAATGGAAGGCGCGCTGCCCAGTGTGGTCGGCGGCCTTGTCGGTGTGCCGGTGATTGCGGTGCCCACCAGCGTCGGTTATGGCGCTTCGTATAAGGGAATCGCAGCCCTGCTCGGCATGTTGAACTCCTGCGCCTCCAACGTCAGCGTGGTGAACATCGACAACGGCTTCGGCGCCGGCTACGTCGCCTCCATCATTAATCGGCTGGAGTAGTTCAGTTGTCGGTAGTCAGTTGCCAGTTGCCAGTTGTCAGTTGCAGTTGCCGGTAGTCAGTTGCCGGTAGTCGGTTGCCCACTAACCACCAACCCCTAGTCCCTAGCCTTCTCCCCGAACACTCTCCGGAAGATCTTGTCCACATTGCGCAGCGGCCGCTTCAAATCGAAAGCGTGTTCCAGAGTCTCGCGCTTTACCTTCGAAGTGATCTCGGCATCATTCATGATCAGGTCGCGAAAATTCAAGTCTTCTTTCCACGCCTTCATGGCATTCGATTGCACCAGGCGATACGCGTCTTCGCGCAGCATGCCCGCTTCGACCAGGTCGAGCAGCAACTGCCCACTGAACACCAGCCCGCCAGTGGACTCCAGGTTCTTCAACATGCGCTTGGGATAAACCAGCAGCGTGTCGATCAGCGTGGTCGTCTTGCTCAGCAGGTAATCGAGCAGGATGGTCGAGTCCGGCAGGATGATGCGCTCGACCGATGAGTGCGAGATGTCGCGCTCGTGCCACAGGGCAACGTTCTCCAGCGCGGCCTGTGCATTCGCGCGCACCACGCGTGCCAGGCCGCTGATCTGCTCGCAGGTGACCGGGTTGCGCTTATGCGGCATGGCCGACGAGCCTTTTTGCTTCTCGCTAAAATATTCTTCCGCCTCGCGCACTTCGGTGCGCTGCAAATGGCGAATCTCAGTGGCGATCTTGTCCAGCGTGGAGGCAATCACGGCCAGGGTTGCAACGTAGAACGCATGGCGATCGCGCTGAATCACCTGCGAAGAAACTGCCGCCGCGTTCAGTCCCAGGCGCCGGCAAATCTTCTCTTCGTATTCCGGCTCCAGGTGCGCCGCGTTTCCCACCGCTCCCGAGAGTTTGCCCACGCGCATCTGCTCGGCAGCCATCTCAAAGCGCTCAATATTGCGCTGTATCTCCGAATACCAGTTCGCCAGCTTCAGCCCAAACGTAATCGGCTCGGCGTGGATGCCGTGGGTGCGGCCGATCGCCGGCGTGTCCTTGAACTCCCACGCGCGGCGTTTCAACACCTCGCGCAATTTCTTCAGGTCCTCGCGGATAATGCCGGACGCCTGCTTCACCAGCAGGGCTTGCGCGGTGTCCACCACGTCGTTGGAGGTAAGCCCATAGTGCAGCCAGCGAGATTCCGGACCCACCTTTTCTGCGACGGCGGCGGTAAAGGCAATAACGTCGTGCTTCACTTCGGCTTCAATCTGGTTGATGCGCGCCAGGTCGAAGCCACCTTTTTCGCGGATGGCCTGGGCTGCCGCCTGCGGAACGATTCCGGCCTCCGCCAGCGTTTCCGTGGCGGCGACTTCCACCTCCAGCCACGTCCGAAACTTATTTTCGTCACTCCAGATGTGCCCCATCTCGGGACGGGTATAACGAGCAATCAAGCGAGCTCCTTGGCAACCTGCAATTTTGCGGAAAGGAAAACTCTTCATTGTAACTGCTGGCACAAAGGAGGTTTCGGTTTTCGAGCAAAACTAAAGGCTGCCCAAGTTTTTGCCGATGACTGGGGAATGAAGAACACGATTGCGCGAGACGCCCCCGCGTCGGCAGCCGGACTTCTTCCCCACGAGCGGCGCAGGGCAAACCGCATCCAGCTCCGCGCGCCCGTGCGGATCATCTACCAGGGTTTACTGGATGAGGAGTCGGAGGAAGGGATCTGCACCGACCTCAGCGAAGCCGGCCTCGGTTTCGAGACCCAGGCCAGTTTGTATGTTGGGGAAATCGTGGAGGTGGAATTCCGCGACCAGGAGGCGACCCCCTTCCGCCTCCAGGTAAGGCTGCTCTATAAGATGGGGAACTGCTATGGCGCTTATTTTGTATCGCCTGGTTCCTGATCCAGCCAGAACTGAAAGGAAGGCGCTGGGCCTCGTACCCATTCGGTCGTAGCGGGATGGAGTATCCATCTGCTGGAGCAATTCCAGAGTTTCCCGATCCAGGGGTGGGTTGATGCAGAAAGCCCTCCTGGCCTAGCTCGCGATTTCATTGAAGAAATAGCGATTTTTCTGCTGATGATACTCGCTCTTTTGCTGCCCATTGGATCGTTCATTCGACGCAACAGATCGCCGAGTGGCGATCCAGTTTCGGAATAATTCTCCCGACCCTGGGTTTCTCGGGTGTACCACCTTTCGCGGCAACACCGTTACGCCTGCGCTTGAGGTAATCTGAAGTCATGCTCGATTTTCTAGGCGACCTGAAACGTACTCATATGTGCGGCGAGTTGCGCGCCTCCGATGCCGGCTCCAAAGTTGTGCTCATGGGATGGGTGAACAAGCGGCGCGACCTGGGCAATCTCATCTTCCTCGACCTGCGCGACCGCAGCGGGATCACGCAGGTTGTGATCACTGCCGATGCCGGAGCCGAGGTCCACGACCGCGCGACCGCGGTGCGCTCCGAGTTTGTGGTTGCGGGCATTGGTCACGCCAAGCTGCGCGAACCCAACACCGTCAACAAGAACATCCCGACCGGCGAGATCGAGGTGATTGCCGACGAGTTGCGAATTTTGAACGACTGCAAGCCGCTGCCGTTCTCGCCCAGCGATACGGTTCTGGCCAACGAAGAAGTGCGCCTGAAGTATCGCTATATCGACCTGCGCCGGCCGGAACTGCATCGCAACATCGAACTGCGCCACCAGGTTGCGATCGCCATTCGCGACCACCTGAACTCGCAAGGCTTCTACGAAATCGAGACCCCGTTCATGACGCGCTCCACTCCGGAAGGCGCGCGCGACTACCTGGTGCCCAGCCGGGTGTATCCGGGCGAGTTCTACGCGTTGCCGCAATCGCCGCAGCTCTTCAAACAGATCCTGATGATCTCCGGCTTCGACAAGTATTTCCAGATTGTGCGCTGCTTTCGCGACGAAGACCTGCGCGCCGACCGCCAGCCCGAGTTCACGCAGATCGATCTGGAGATCAGCTTTCCGCGACCGGAGACGGTCTTCCGCGTGGTCGAAGGCTTCTTGAAGGCAGCGTTCTCGACCATCGGCGTGGAGTTGCAGACGCCGTTCCCGCAGATGAGCTACGACCAGGCGATCCGGCTTTACGGAATTGACAAGCCGGACCTGCGCCTGCCGGCGATGGTCGATGTGCGCGACGCTTTCGCGGCGGAGAACCTGGAAACGCTGCACGTCGATTCCGAGCTGCCGATTGTCGCAATCGTCATTCCCAGGGTTGGCGAACTTTCGCGCAAGGAACGCGACGAGATCAAGACGATGTTTGGCGATCGCAAGGACGGCAAAGTTTTCGAGGACATCAAGCGGCTGGAGAAATCGTTTCCCGACGCAGTTGCGAAAATTCGCGACATCGCGCGACCGCACGCCGAAGACCTGGTGGTCGTGGTTGCAGGTGCAAAGCGCACGGAAGCCGCGAATGCGGTGAAGTCTAGGCAACAGGCCTATGGAGTTTATTCCGCGGCCGGTCAACTGCGCCTTGCGTTGGGACAGAAGTACGCCGAGCGGCACGGCGCTTACAAGCATGGCAACTTCCGCCTGCTATGGGTTACCGATTTCCCCATGTTCGAATGGGATGAAGCCGAGCAGCGCTGGAACGCGGCGCACCATCCCTTCACTTCGCCCCACGAGCAGGACATGGACAAACTGGAGAGCGATCCCGGCGCGGCGCGCGCGCTGGCCTACGACGTGGTGCTGAACGGAACCGAGCTGGGCTCGGGCTCGATTCGTATTCACCGCCAGGACATTCAGGCGAAAATCTTCAAGGCCCTCGGCATGTCTCCGGAGGAGCAGCAGGCGCGCTTCGGCTTCTTCCTGGAGGCGCTGCAATACGGCACGCCGCCGCATGGCGGAATTGCGTTGGGACTTGACCGCATCGTGATGATCCTGGCGGGCGCGGAAAGCCTGCGCGAAGTAATTCCCTTCCCCAAGACCGCGAAGGCGGTTGACCTGATGGTGGACGCGCCCACGCCGGTGAGCGAGCGACAGTTGAAGGAGTTGGGCATCGCGGTGAGGAAGATAGAAACTAGCAATTAGCAACCAGCAATTATCGATACAGGCCAATCACCGTATTGTTCCATATTTATGGTAAACGTGCGATACTCGCCTTATGAAACAGGAATCGGTTCGTACCACGGTCGATATTCCAGCACTCTTGTACCGCAAGCTGAAAGAACGCGCCGCCGCAAGGGGTCGCTCGGTCCGGGAGTTGATACTGGCGGGAGTTAAGACCGTTCTGGTAGAAGGCCAGCGCCCGCGGCCCCAGAGGGTCCGGTTTCCACTCATCGTTTCAAAAGGCCCGAAGGTGAACGTGACCAACGAACAAATCTATGAACACGTTGAATTTCCTTGATGCCAACGTCTGGCTCGCGCTTCTGTGGGGCCGGCATGTGCATTCCGAAGAAGCCAGGCGGTGGTTTGAAACGGTGGGCGAAGAACAATTCTTCTTTTGCCGTTTCACCCAACTCACTGTTCTGCGCCTATTGACCACCGAGGCAATCATGGGAAACGACGCCACGACCATGTCTGAGACCTGGGGCTTGTGGGACCGAGTCTGGGCTGACAGCCGCATTGCGTTTCTGGCTGAGCCGGACGGCCTCGAAAAGGAGTTTCGGTCGCGCTCGCGGTTGTCCAGTCGGTCGCCCAAGGTTTGGGCCGATGCTTATCTGCTGGCCTTTGCTTCGGTCGCAGGTCTGAGGCTCGTTACTTTTGACCGCGCGCTCAAGTCACGTGGTGGTGATGTGCTGCTGCTTTAGCTGGGAGAACACATGTCCGAAAGAGGCAGCGTGATACGCACCGAAGTTCGCGGGCTCGATCTCTGCCTGGACGGGACCGCGCTGTTGCTGTCGAGGTCGGGCGAGTACCTGACTGCTCCCATCCCGCTCAGCCCTGCGGACGCGGAGAGGCTGGCCATGGAAATGGCCAAGGCGCAGTTGTGGGAATGGAACCAGATTGATGAACTGAAACGCAAGTCGGAGAAACGCTACAAGAATTATCTCGGGTCGTGGCTGGTGATGTGCCTGGCCGCATTCAGCGCCTATGTCGGCTTCCCCGGTTATTACCTACCTGTATTTCTGCTGCTGATTTCGATTCTGCTGTGGTGGCGGGCCAGCTTTGTGGAGCGCAAGGACGAGCAGGCGGCCCGCGAGGAAAGAAACCAGTTCATTCCCGACTGGAGCTATATTCGGCAGCGGCTGGAAGAGTCAAGCACGACCGTGACCGGGAATTCTTCACAGCCCTCGGAATAAAACGCACGTCTCAATCGCGGAACATCTGCCCTCCCTCCGGGACTCGGTCTTAATTCCCACTCCACCCAACCCGCCGCGGCGGGCTGGGCTAAGCTCTTTCGCCCCTTCGGGGCTGGTTCTTGTGTGCTTCGTTCCACCGTGGCAAACCAATGCGGGTCGCGACCCAATCGCTAATAGCTCACCGCCTAAAAGGCGGTGGGACTACACCTCCGATGTTGAACCAAAGGAGGTTGTGGCGCGACTGTGTCGCCGCGACGCGGCTCCTCAGCACGAACCACTAAACAACTGCTGGCTGCTGACAACTGGCTACTGACAACTGCTCTTCAGTCCTTGGCCATGGCGTAGTAACCCTGGCGGGCCTGCACCTTATACGCTCCGCCCTTGGCGCGAATCTGGACCTTGCGATAGCTGCCGTCGAGTTTGGTATTAGTGGGCGTGTAGCCAAGGTTGTACTGGCTGCGCAACTCGTTCTGGATCTGGTCGAAGGCCTGGCGCAACTTCTCCTGCTTGTTGCCCACCTCGATGACGCGGCCGCCGGTTTGTTCGGCCAGTTTGCTCATGTCGCCAAATCCATAGCCCTGATACCAGCCGCCGCGATCGGCAATCAGGATCACATAGCAGATGGTGTCGGCCTTCTGCGCGGCTTCGATGGCGTCCTGAATACGCAAGCGGCTGCCTTGGTCCTCGCCGTCGGTAAAGACGATCATGGCCTTGCGCCCGACTTCGTTCTTCAACTTGTCGTTGGCGCCCAGGTAGATGGCGTCATACAGCAGCGTGCCCCGCGGGGTGGTTGGGATCGGACCACCACCCAATCCCGGCGGGCCGCCGCCCATGCCGGCATTGATCTGCACCTTGTTCAGCGCGCGCGTCAGATCGTGCACGTTGTTGGTGAAATCCTGATCGAGGTCCACATCCACGTCGAAGTTGATAACGAAAGCCAAGTCCTTGGGGCGCAGAACGCTGCGCAGGAACTCGGCGCAGGAAGTCTGCTCAATGTCCAATACCCGGGTCTGGCTGGCGCTGGTGTCGATCATGATGCCCAGGGTCAACGGCTGATTCGATTCCGCCGAGAAATACTTCACGGTTTGCGGCTTCCCGTCCTCGAAAACCTCGAAATCCGTCTTGGTGAGGTTGGGAATCAACATGCCGTGTTTGTCCTTCACGTTGAAGAACAGGTTGACGACGTTCACCTGCGCCTTGAAGGTCTGCAAGGTATCGTCTTCCGCCGGCGCTTGGGACTGGGACTGCTGGTCTTGAGTCGGCGGCGGGGCCGGCGGCTGGGCTGGGGGATTCTGCGACTGGGCCGCCATGCCCAGGCTGGCGACCACGATGAGGCATAGCACGGTGGCAAACTGGCGAAATCGGTGGAACAACATTAGCTTCTCTTTCCTATTGGGTGCATCCATTGTAGTGTACCGGCAGACGATTCCGCAGCGATGAGGGCTGCCGAGGCGTCCCGATGCGGTTATACTGTCCAGAGTTCCGGCAATTTGGGAGACGACAGAGATACATGTTCAATCGCCGCTTGAGCCCGTGGATCCAATCCGTCATGCTTGTGGCGGCCCTGAGTTTCGCTGCAAGCTACGCAGTCTCGCAACAGCAGAAATTGCCCGACGCTCCCACGCCGCAGAATAATGCGCCCGCTCCCAGCGTCAACCTGCCATCGCAGGGAACCCCTGACGACCAGGGTTCGTCTTCGAGTGGAAACCCCGAAGCGCCGTCAAATACTCGCAGCGGCGCCCAGCAGCCTCCAGAGCCGACTAACCCACAGCCTCCGCCTCCGGGCTCGGAGGGAGTCAAGACGGTGCCTGCCGGCAGCGCTTCCAATAGCGGGGAGAGCGGTCGCGATGAGTTGTTCCGGCTGCAGCGCACGGTCAGTTTCGTCACCGTTCCAGTCACGGTGAAGGATAACGAAGGCAAGCTGGTGGATGGGCTGCTGCAGAGCGACTTCAGCGTCTACGAAGATGGCGCCAAGCAACAGATCAAGCTCTTTACCAGCGATCCGTTCCCGCTTTCCGCCGCGCTGATCATTGACCAGGGCATGTCAGACCTGACGCTGAAGAAAGTGAACCAGACATTCGCCGCCCTGGGCGGATCGTTTGGCCCCTTCGACGAGGTGTCCGTCTTCACGTATGGGCACACGGTCAACCAACGCTCGGATTTCGGCAATGCGACGCGCATGGAGATTGCTCTACAGCGGATTAAGGATGAGCGTGGCGAAGAACCCAGTGCGCCGCTGGTGGGCGGACCTTTTGGCTCGGGTCCGGTGACCAACGGCAAGCCCATGCCGGGCGATAAGATGGTGTACACTCCCGAAAAAGAATCGCATGTGCTGAATGATGCGATTCTGGCAGCAGCTCAAAATCTGGCCCACCGTGACCGCCGGAACCGCAAGATCATTTTTGTCATCAGCGACGGTCAGGAGCTGGGAAGCCGTGCCAGCTATGCCCAGGTATTGAAGGTGCTGCTGACGGATGAAATCGCGGTCTATGCGATCGGTGTGGACTCAGCCGCGATGCCGCTCTACAACAAAATCGAGAAGGCGAGGATTCCGGGCTTCGGCTACAGCAATATCCTTCCGCGATACACCAACGCCACCGGCGGCGACGTGCTCGACGAGTTCTCCAAAGAGTCCATCGAAAGCGCCTATGGGCGCATCACTCTGGAAGCTCGCAACCAGTACACGCTGGGCTATAACACTCCGCAACAACCCTCCAGCAACTACCGCGAGATCGAAGTGCGCGTGCGGCGCCCTGGGCTGGAGGTCTTCGCCAAGCATGGATACTACCCACTGCCTCCACAGAGGGCCGGGGCGCAACCCCCGACGCCCGACCAGCCTCCGCCGGGCGGCCAAACAGGAACGACGGCTCCGCCACCGCAGACACCACCGCATTAGAAAGCGCAGGCCTCCGGTTATCGCTTGGCTTCCATGGCGACGGCGCGCGGGAAGAGGATGTTGTTTTCCAAGTGAATGTGCTGGTGCAGGTCGGCTTCAAAGCCCTGCAGCGCCTGATACAGCGTGCGATAGCTAATACACGCGTCTTCCGAAACCCTGTAATCGTTGGTGATCGCGCGCAGTGAACGCAGCGCATCGCCTGCGCCGTCGTGTTCCTGCATCATCATACGTACGGGGTTCACCACCGTGCCGAACGTCGCGGGGGGCACGGGTTCGCCGGCCAGTGCGCTTTCTTCCATGCGCACCATATAGGGAAAGAGGACTTGCTCTTCCTTCATCAGGTGAACGCTCAGTTCCGCCGCCAGTGCGGTGAAGACTTGCTGTACCTGGAGGAGCTCCGGATGATTCTTGCCATGCACGCCAACCACCTTGGCGGCGAGCGCTTGGATGCGCGAGCTTTCTTCGCGGACAGACACGTGATGGGTGGTCTTGATATGCGTAATCAGGTCGGCCAGTAGCTGCTTTTGCCAGTCCTTGTCGTCCCCGGACTGAGTGGATGCCAGGCTTTTCTCCAGGCGTGCCAGGGCCTCGTCAACCGAGATGTTGGCCTCAGCGCAGGCCTCGCCCAGGGTGCGGCTTCCGCCACAGCAGTAGTCGATTCCAAGCTTTTCGAATTCGCGCGTTGCACTGGGCGTCTCGGCGGCAATCTCGCCCACGGTTTTAGTCACTGTTAGTGTCATTTGTATTTCCTCCTGCGGGTAGTGGAGCAGCGCGCCCCTTCCGCCTTCATATACAGACTAGTGGCGCTGCCGCGCAGCAGCTATGACTTCTGTCACGGGAACGAAACATTATGTACGTGCTGTGAAGCGAGTGGACTCAACCGCCAGAAGCCTGCAGTTCCGCTTCGAGGCGTTCGAGCGAAGGAATCTCCAGCTTGCGGTTGTCCACCTGAATCAGGCCTTCCGACTGCAGCCGGCTGAGATTGCGCGACACCAGTTCGCGCACGGTGCCGATTTGCGCCGCCAGCTCGGTGTTGTTCGCCGGCAGCGTTAGCGTGATGGCATCGCCGTTGCGCGTACCTTCCGTCTTGCCCAGTCGCACCAGCAGCGCGATCAGCCGGTGGCGGACCGTGGTGAACGAAAGTTCTTCGATGATGCCCACTAACCGGCGCAGGCGCCCGCCAATCACCCGCAAAACCTTCAATGCGACCTGCGGGTGCTGCAAGCAGAGGGCCTGAAAATCCTGCCGGCTGAAGAAGAGCAGCGTGCTATCGCTGATCGCCTGGGCTGACGCAGGATAGTTTCCGCCGTCGAAGACCGGCAGTTCGGCAATTGAGCTGCCGGGACCGTCTATCGAAAGCACTTGCTCGCGTCCACCAGCCGAACTCTTGAAGATGCGCACATTCCCCGCCTGAACGACATACAGGCCGGCGCAAGGGTCGCCTTCGTCGAAGATCAGTTCGCCGGCCGCGTATTTGCGCTGCAAAAGGTGCGCGGTCAGGAAGGCGAATTCCTGCTCCGACAAGTTGGAGAAAATGGGCACGCGTTTCAGTACAGCGAGCGAGGCAGCTTCCTGCTCTGTGGGCATGGCGACGATTTTACGCGATACCGTAGTGGCTGTAGCTTGGGTAGTGCAGGCTCAAATAATAGTTCATCGGGTTTTATCCTGGTATTCCTCGAACCAGGCCATCTGGATGGCTTCGAGTTTGCCCTCGTTGGACATCTTCGCGTCGTCCACGAAGGTCGGCAACTCGGTGACGTAGCGATGTAGGTCAGTAAAGCGGAGTTCCAGCGGATTCACGTCGGGAAACTTGTCGGACAATGTCAGACCGATGTCTTCCGCGTCATCCCATCTCAGTTCAGCAGCCATAGGATCTCCAATAGTTTGGGTAGTGCGAGCCTTCAGGCCCGCGGAAAAAGGCTCGGAAGTTTTTGGGGCTTTAGCCCCGGGTACATCGACCGGGGTTGAAGCCCAGTTTTCTCTAAAGGGGCCCTTTACGCGGTCCTGAAGGGCCGCCCTACCATTCAATCGTGGTGGGTCGCTGCTTCCGAAACATAGTTGCGGTTCCAGGACGGAATCTCGACCACCACCTCGCCTGGCTTTTCTATCACAGTCTGACAACCGAGACGCGAGTTGAGCTGCAGATCGGCGGCCATGTCGAGACGATCGGCTTCGTCATCGTCCATCTCGTTGAGCAACTCCTTGCCCTTTTTCACCACGACGTGGCAGGTCGTGCAGGCGCAGTTTCCGCCGCAGGCGTGCTCCAGGTGCAGCCCGAAATTCATGGCCACATCGAGGATCGACTCCCGCTTGCCATGGTCCTGGTAGGGGAGCTTGCCATGTTCAAACTCAAATGTCTTGTTCTCGGGAAGGAAGGTGACTCGAACCGTATTCGGTCCGGGACCTTCCACGGTTGCGGTTGCGCCGCCTTGTGTTTTTTCGTCTGCCATAATTCCTCAAGCTCGCTGCTAGCGTTCAATCTCAGCTTGCGCGATGGGATGCGGGGACTCGGGTCCCTCACCTACGTCGGCGGTATCCATATTTTGCCCCTTCAACGCCGTGCCCACCGCGGATTCCATCATCAGCTCTGCAAGATGCATAGTCCCCTGGTTCAGGGCATCGATCGCCGTGCGAATGGCCTGGTAATCGTCGGCCTTCACGACCGCACGAAGCGCTGTTTCGAACTTGCCAATGTTGCTGCGCTCCTGCGACGACAACTGCTCCCACGCAGGATTCTTGCGGCCTTTCTCCAGTGCGGTGAGCATCGTCTCAGCTTCGTTGCGCGCTTCGATTACCTGACGCCGGCGGAAATCCTCTTCCGCATTGTCGAATGAATCGAGAATCATGCTCTCGACTTGCTCGTCGGTAAGACCGTAGCTGGGCTGTACCTGAATTTCAGCTTCCTTGCCACTGCGCAGCTCGCGCGCCGAGACATGCAGAATGCCGTTGGCGTCGATCAGGAATTTNNTGGCCTTCCACGCCGGTGGTGAAGTGTTCGGTCGCCGACGCCGGAATCGTGGAGTTGCGATGAATGATCTTGACCACGCCTCCGCCCAACGATTCGATGCCGAGCGATAGCGGCGTCACGTCGAGAAGCAGCATTTCCTTGGTCGCTTCCGAGCCACCCGCCAGGATGTGAGCTTGGATGGCGGCGCCTAGCGCCACCACTTCATCGGGATTCAATCCACTGTGCGGGGTGCGTTGAAACAACTCTTCGACGAGTTGCCGGACCCGTGGGATGCGCGTCGAGCCGCCCACCAGCACGGCTTCGTTGATCTGCTTTGGGGTCAGCCCAGCATCTTTCATCGCCTGCCGAACCGGCCCAACCGTGCGATCGATGACCGGCTGGATTAGTTGCTCAAATTGCGCGCGCGTGATCTCGCGCTGATACCGCTTGCCGCCGGGAAGTGCGACGTCCAGCGCCGTCTTCTCGTCCGATGACAAAACGATTTTGGCATCGATGACTGCCTTGCGAATCGCCTGCACGATCTCGGCATTGCGCCGGACGTCGATCGCGAGATCGCCCTGGATGTCGTGCAGCGCGATCGTGATCAGCAGGTTGTCGATGTCGTCGCCACCGAGGTGGGTGTCGCCGTTGGTGGCGATCACTTCGAAGATGCCCTCGTGCAACTTGAGAATCGAAATGTCGAAAGTGCCGCCGCCCAGGTCGTAAACCGCAACCGTTTCGGCTTTCTTCTTATCGAGACCGTAGGCAAGAGATGCCGCCGTAGGCTCGTTCACGAGGCGCAGAACTTCCAGTCCCGCGATGCGGCCGGCGTCCTTAGTGGCCTGCCGTTGCGCATCATTGAAGTACGCAGGAACCGTGATGACAGCCTTGGTGACTGGCGCCACGAAGTAGCGCTCGGCATTGCGCTTCAATTGGCGCAAGATGAACGCTGAAATCTCCGGCGGGGTGAAGGTCTTGTCGCCAAGCTTGATACGCAGCACCTCGCCGGCGGCAAGATCGTCCGCCAGCCGGAATGGGAAGAGCTTCAATTCGTCCTGTACGTCCTCAACGCCGCGGCCCATGAGTCGTTTCACGCTGTACACTGCGCGCTCCGGCGTCTCGATCAGATACTTACGCGCGGCGCTGCCCACCACGATCTGGCCGTCCTCGTTTAGAGCGACGACCGAAGGCACCAGGTTCAGTCCGTCCTCGCCGGGAATCACGACCGGACGATCGCCTTCCATGTAGGCCACCAGCGAGTTGGTGGTGCCCAGATCGATCCCGACGATGCGTTCGTTTGGCATGTGTAGCAATTAGCAATTAGCACTTAGCCGTTAGCTCTTAGCACGCTCCAAAATGTTGTGTCATCCTGAGCGACGAGGTCGCCGCGGCGACCGAGGAGTCGAAGGACCCCTATCGGTTCCCTAGTAGACCCAAAGCAGCCATAGGGGCCCTTCGACTCGCGGCAAAAGCGGCCGCTCGCTCAGGGTGACACGAACTGACAACTGGCTACTGGCAACTGTTCTTCAGCCCTCCAGCACCTCGTCGATGTCGCGCAGCAGATTGCGCAGGTAGCTGCGGCGATTCAGCACATCCACCATCTTGTCGCGCACCGCGATGCGATCTTCCTCCAGAACGCTCCCGCCCTGTTCGGCGCGATCGATCAACGTATCCCACTCGTTCCATGCTGCGTGCAGCTCGTCCAGCAGGCCGTTGTACTTGTCTTGCAACTGCTTCTTGGAGTCCTGTAGCTCACGCTCGAGGGTGCGGTCAGGCTCTCCCATTTTCTTGTTCATCCGCATCTCTTCGAGCTGCATATTCAGCTCAAATACCTGCTCCAGCAGATCGGGAGGAACCACCTGCTTTTTCAGCTTGCCGGTGCGGCGCGCCTCTTCGGTCGCGGNNGGTGCGGTACGCGTCATTAAGCTGTGAACTCTTTTCCAGGCTCCACTGCTGTTCGCGATCGCTGTTGATGGCATTGATGTCGGGATGCAGGTGCCGGCTCAAGGCATAGAACTCGCCCTCGAGTTTTTCCGGCTCCAGGTTCAGCCTGAAGGGGAGCCCGAAGAAGGTGAAATAGTCCACCGGGGTGGGCGGCTGCACCTTGCCGCACTCCTGGCAAAAATGAGCAGCCCGCATGGCCCCGCAAGACCAACAATTCACTTTAGTCGGCTTGCTTTGGTTCACAACTAGAATGCCGCTGTCCAGTTGCGCAGTTTTCTTGTGGTCAGTCAGGGCCATCTAATCCTTACTTTCTCCAGTGCGCGAGCCAAATCAATCGCAGCGTAATGGACGAACCAATCACCCCGGAATTCCACAATCGCGGAATCCCTATCGTTCAGCCGGTCGCATTCGGGCGCCGTTACCGCTTCTTAGGAAAACGAAGTACCGCAGCCGCAGGACTTCTTCGCATTCGGGTTCTGAAAGGCGAAGCCCTGGTGCATCAGGGTCTCTTCGTAATCGAGAACCATGCCGTGCAGGTAAATGAACGACTTCGGATCGACAAAGACGCGAACGTCTTCGAACTGAAAGACGCGATCGCGTTCGCGCGGCTGCGTGTCGAAACGGATGTTATAACTCAGTCCCGAACAACCGCCACCCTGCACGCCCAGACGCAGTCCGCCCTCGGTCGGCGAAATGTTTTCCTTTGCCATCGCCAAGCGAATGCGGGCCAGCGCCTTGTCCGTCACCTGAATGCCTTTGGCAGCGGGGGCGGGCGCCTGGACCGGATTTTCAATGTTGACCGTGCTCATGGTTGTGTTCCGGTGCGCCTGATCGAGAGATGCGGCACCCCGGCCCTCAAAACCAGTTTACGCCCGCTGTTCGACCGGCTGGGCTTGGGGCTGGGGCTGGCTGTGCTGTCCATTTTTCTTCTTCCAGTCGCCGATGGCGGCGCGAATTGCGTCTTCCGCCAGCACCGAACAGTGGATCTTCACTGGAGGCAGCGACAGCTCCTTCACGATGTCCGTGTTCCGGATCGTGAGGGCTTCGTCCACGGTCTTGCCCTTCACCCATTCGGTGGCCAGCGAAGACGATGCAATCGCCGAGCCGCACCCGAACGTTTTGAACTTGGCGTCTTCGATGATGTTGGTCGCGGGATTCACCTTGATCTGCAGCTTCATGACGTCGCCGCATTCGGGTGCACCCACCAAACCGGTACCCACCTCGGTGCTGTTCTTGTCGAGCGAACCCACGTTACGGGGATTCGAATAGTGGTCCAAAACCTTGTCACTGTAAGCCATGCGTTATCTCCTCAATTCCAAACTTTCTTGTCGCGAATTAATGCGTCGGCTCGGCCGCCCATTGCACCTTGGTTAAATCAATTCCCTCTTTCGCCATCTCGTACAACGGCGACAATTCACGCAACCGCTTCACCGTATCGATCACACGCTCGGCCACATAATCGACTTCGGCCTGCGTGTTAAACCGCCCAATGCCAAACCGGATGGAGCTGTGAGCCAGGTCATCGCCAGCGCCCAGCGCCTTCAATACATAAGATGGCTCCAGCGTCGCCGAGGTGCACGCCGAACCGCTGGAAACGGCAATATCGTTAATGCCCATCAGCAGCGACTCGCCTTCCACGTAGGCAAAACTGATATTCAAGTTGCCGGGCAGACGATGCTCCACCGAGCCGTTGATGTAAACCTCGTCGAGCTGGCCCATGATGGCGTCCTTCAAGCGATCGCGCAAAGCGGCGAGCTTAACCGCTTCTTCGGCCATGCCTTCGCTCGCCAGCGCGCACGCCTTGCCAAAGCCTACGATTCCCGGAACGTTCAGCGTGCCCGAGCGCATGCCACGCTCATGCCCGCCGCCATCAATTTGCGCCACCAGTTGAACCCGCGGGTTCTTGCGCCGGACGTACAACCCGCCAACGCCCTTGGGGCCGTAGAGCTTGTGGGCCGTGAGCGACGCCAGGTCCACGTTGTCCTGGATAACGTTGAAAGGAACCTTGCCAATCGCCTGCACCGCATCGGTGTGAAACAACACGCCGCGTTCGTGACAAAGAGCGCCGATTTCCCGGATCGGCTGCAACGCGCCAATCTCGTTGTTGGCGGTCATGATCGTCACCAGGATGGTCTTTTCGTCCATCGCCCGCTTCAGATCGTCAAGATCGATGCGGCCGTCTTTCTGCACCGGCAAATACGTGACCCGAAAACCGTACTTCTCCAGGCGCTTGCAGGTGTCGAGCACCGCCTTGTGTTCGATGGCCTGGGTGATGATGTGATTGCCTTTTTCCTTGTACATCTCGGCGACGCCCTTGATGGCAAGGTTGTTGCTCTCGGTCGCGCCCGACGTGAAGATAATTTCCTTGGAGGTGGCGCCAATCAGCTTGGCGATGCGCTCACGTGCCTGCTCCACGGCTTGTTCGGCCACCCAGCCGAATTCGTGGTTGCGGCTGGCGGCATTGCCAAACTTCTCGGTGAAGTACGGCAGCATCTCTTCCACCACGCGCGGATCGGTGCGCGTCGTGGCATGGTTGTCCATGTAGATAGGCAGTTTCACGTCGTTGTTCCCATTGCCCGAAATCACATTCGTGCTCATTGCTTGTGCCATCTCCTAAACGTGTTCAATCTTGTTTGGCGTCCAGCCCAAGGTAACCAGTTCCGGCGCGGATTCGTGCTCCGGCTCGGTCATCTCCCAAATCGTTAGCCGGTTCAAAACTTCTTCGATGCTGCGGCTCACCTTGCGCAGCGGTTCGCGCACCGTGCAGCGGTCACTCTGGTCGCAATCTTCGGTTGCCGAGCTGCACGAGGTAATAAACAACGGTCCATCAATCGCCCGGATTACTTCAAAGGCGCTAATCTGCCGCGGGTTGCGGGCCAGAGTGTAGCCGCCATTTGTGCCGTACTGCGATACCAGCAAGCCAGCCTTGGTCAACCGCTGCAGAATCTTCGCCAGCGCTTCCTGCGGCATGCTGTACATCTCGGCCAGGTCCTTGGCGCTACACGCTCCCAAGTCGGCGTGCTCGGCGAGATGCCGCATGGCAATCAGTCCGTAATCTGCCTTCTTGGTCAGCTTCAACATCGTCAGCAGTCCACTCGGTCAGATGAATATGCGACCAATTCAGTCGCAATTAGATTCTACGCTGGGCGGAGGACATAGCGCAAGCCTTGGCAGCGAAAGGCGATTTAGCGCATTTATCGGTAACTAACGGACAGGGAACGGTTTAAGGATTGCCGATATAAACGGTCGCATATTATTAGGTGCGCTTGTCCGGGATGTGCTCGGATCAGGGTACCCAGGCGTTAGAACAGAGACCCAGCCGGTATTGCTCGATCATTCCAGAGTGGGGATGGTTCGGGCAGTGCGGGCATTCAGAGACTGGTCGCAACCTCGTATCGATTTGCCGCAGTGGAAAGAGGCACACGAGAATCAGCCCCGCATGGGGCGAAAGAGTGTAGCTCAGTGCTTCAGCGCTGGGTAAATTAGCAAATAGGACCAAGTCCCGTAGGGACGACAGAGGGTGCGTCCCCAACCGAGATTTAACATTTCGTGTGCTGGAAAAGCTTGACAACTGTTGGTTCCGGTCTAAAATACCGGGAAATTGCACCAATGCCCTTGCAGTCAGGGCGAAAGTCATGAACCTTAGCCAGCCGGCCAATAGAACTCCAAACTTCCCGCAGAGCAAATCCATGGACCAGCCGTGTCGGCATCCCCGTGTCCAGGTTGTCTCTCGAGATGAAGACGCGGAATACGTCGAGTGTATGGAATGCCGCGAGGTCTTCGAATCGAGTGAACTCCGCGACATGGATATCGAGTCGAAAATTCCTCCCCAAGACGAATAGGTACGAAGCTCGAACGACATTGCATGTGCGCGAGAGTGAAGAGGTGTGCCCAAAGCAGTTCCAAGGAGGTTGTATCTTGGGTAGTGCGGGCCTTCAGGCCCGCGTTAGAACCGCCGGCGCAATTCCTAGCGTCAGCCGCTGAGGTCGTCAACCTCAGCGGCTGACGCGATTTCTCTCCCTGCTCTTGGACGCGGGCCTGAAGGCCCGCTCTACCCGTGCAAGGAGGTACACCAATCCTGGAGCCGTTTACCGCAGGCGCAGGGCCGCGTCGGCGGACAATTCTGGCGCCGCGAACTCACCCGCTAGAAATCGTGGATAGGCAGCGGCTGCAATCATGGCCGCGTTGTCAGTGGAAAGTTTTCGCGACGGCAAGCACACCGCTAACCCTTCTTCCGAGGCGCGCTGTTCGAACGACGCGCGCAACTCGCTGTTGGCGGCCACACCGCCGGTCACCAGCAACGTGGCCACATCCTGTTCGCGCGCAGCCAGCAGCGTCTTGCTGACCAAGTCGTTTACCATCGCGTGCTGGAAAGACGCGACCAGATCGAGCGTGGACTGGTCGCAGGCGGCGAGGTAATCTTCGCGCGACGGACTTGCCAGCGCGACCAGCGCCTGGCGACGTCGCATAATGTCCTCGCGCATGGCGTGGGTCTCCACGTAGCGCAGAACCGCCGTCTTGATTCCACTGTAGGAGAAGTCCACACGCGACTCGTCATCGGAGTGGCGATTTTGCGGATTGCGGTCCCGGTGCTTGATCTGGGCAAAGGGAAACTTTACCGCCTGGGGGTTGCCATGCTTTGCCAGGAAATCGATGGCCGGGCCTCCCGGATACCCGAGTTCGAGCAGTTTGGCGACCTTGTCGAAGGCCTCACCGGCGGCGTCATCGCGGGTGTGTCCCACGTCGTGGTATCGCCATGCGCCTGATTTTCCTTCGACGAGAAAAAGATGAGTGTGACCTCCGCTCACCACCAGAGCGAGCACGGGAAATTCCAGCTCGTGGTTGCCTTTCTGGCGCTCTTCCAACAAAACGGCGTGGATGTGCCCCTCGAGATGATTGACTCCGATGAGCGGTTTGTCGACGGCGTAGGCGAGCGCTTTGGCGTAACTCAGCCCAACCAGCAGCGATCCCGCGAGCCCAGGGCCCTTGGTGACGGCGATGGCATCGATCGTCTGGTAAGACTGTCCGGCATCGTCGAGCGCTTGGCGCACCACGGGAACGATGGCCCGCAAATGCTCGCGAGAAGCCAGTTCGGGTACGACCCCACCGTAGGGCCGATGGGTGACGAACTGGGAATAGACGACATTGGAGACCAGTTCCTCACCCGAGCGCACCACCGCAGCGGCGGTTTCGTCGCACGAGCTCTCGATGCCGAGAATGTACGCGTCGGACACCAGCCCATTGTAAAGCGTGGATAGGGGTTACGGTCGCCTCCTCCCTGCCCCCTCAAAGCCCGATAGGACACCGACACTAGACTGGGCGGTCGTATGGCGAATTGTAGGTAAGCCATTTAGATCGTTGATGTTACGATGTAGCGCGTGGTGTAGTTGGACGTCAACACACTGGTTTCGACAACCAGCAACTTATTGATCTCCAGCGGGTTAGGGAAATATTGCGAACCTTTGCGGCGGTGTCGCGTCTAAGCGGGAGACTGCTGAGGGTCACAAATCAGCAATCGCGGGCAAAGATTTTGCTTGACGCAAGGGCCTCGGGCGACTACCTTACTGTTTTTACGTGAGCGTCAATCCTTAGGTACCAGTCCAAGACGTCCTGCCCGAAAACGGCCACACTGAACGCCATCGTCAGGCAATCAGGAATTCACATCTCGGCAAGTGCATTGTGTTGAACTGTGGGGCGCGCTACGTAAGTAAATGTTTCAGAAGGTTTTCCAGTTTCTTTAAGGGCCGGGTGGAAGAAGGCGAGAAATTGAGGAACCGAATCGGCGACTCTGGCATCCAACGTTTAGCTTCTGTCACGGGCCGTCGCAAGCGGTGGCTATTACCGCCCACTTTTTTCATAGCCAGGAGCGGTGGTTCCACTCTGGCCGGGCTCCGGGAACATTCATTCATAGACACGAGGAGAACAAATTGATGCGGTCTGAACTAGTATTCGAGGCTGTCCACACACTGCGCAACCGCTACACGCTGTGTCAGCTTGCTTCCAAAGCAACGCGCAAGTTCCATAAACCCAACACGCGGATTCAGGACACTACCAACGACGTGTTAAACCTTATTGCCGATTCCGAGCGGCAGGACATAATTATCGAACCGGAGACGGCTTCCGAAGCGCAGCGGCGCGCAGCATAACGCGCCGCGCCCTTCGGCGCATTCCCGCAGTTCCGCCGACCCGCCCTTCTGCACATTCCCCGTAGGTGAACATGACAATCTCTGAGTTAAAAGAAAAAAACATCACCGAGCTGACCAAAATTGCTCGGACCCTGGAACTGCCCGGCGCCAGTGGCCTGCGCAAGCAGGACCTCATCTTCAAGATCCTCCAGGCCCAAAGCGAAAAGGAAGGCCATATCTTCGCCGAGGGCGTTCTGGAAATCCTGCCCGATGGCTACGGTTTTCTGCGTTCGCCCGATTACAACTACCTGCCCGGGCCGGATGACATTTATGTTTCACCCTCGCAGATCCGCAAGTTTGACCTGAAGACCGGCGACACCATCAGCGGCCAGGTACGGCCTCCGCATGAAGGCGAGAAGTATTTCGCGCTGGTCAAGATCGAGGCCGTCAACTTTGAGTCTCCCGAGGAAGCCCGCAACAAGATCCTGTTCGACAACCTCACGCCTTTATATCCGCAGGAGCGGATCAAACTGGAGACGGTGCGCGAAAATATCAGCGCCCGCGTCATGGACCTGCTGACGCCAGTCGGCAAGGGGCAGCGCGGTTTGATCGTGGCGCCTCCGCGCACCGGCAAGACCATGCTGTTGCAGAACCTGGCGAATTCAGTCACCACCAATCATCCGGAAATTGTGCTGATTGTGCTGTTGATCGACGAGCGCCCGGAAGAAGTGACCGACATGCAGCGCTCGGTGAAGGGTGAGGTCATCTCTTCGACCTTTGACGAGCCGGCCGCACGCCACGTTCAGGTGGCCGAGATGGTCATCGAGAAGGCCAAACGTCTGGTCGAGCATAAACGCGATGTGGTCATTCTGCTCGACTCCATTACCCGTCTGGCGCGCGCTTACAACACAATTGTGCCGCCCTCCGGCAAAGTACTCTCTGGCGGCGTCGATTCCAACGCGCTGCAGCGCCCCAAACGGTTCTTCGGCGCCGCCCGCAACATTGAAGAAGGCGGTTCGCTCACCATCATCGCGACCGCTCTCATCGAGACGGGGTCGCGCATGGACGACGTCATCTTCGAAGAGTTCAAGGGTACCGGCAACATGGAAATCATTCTCGACCGCAAGCTGGTCGATAAGCGCACCTTCCCGGCCATCGATATTCAGCGCTCGGGTACGCGTAAGGAAGAGTTGCTGATTCCCAAGGAAGATCTGGCGCGCGTCTGGGTGTTGCGTAAGGTATTGAACCCACTGTCGCCGGTGGAAGCCATGGAACTGCTGATCGACAAGCTGGGCAAGACCCGCTCCAACGGCGAGTTCCTGTCCAACATGAGTGCGCTGTAGGGGCCGTCAGCCGTCAGTTTTCAGCCGTCAGCCGTCAGCTTTCAATCTTGGGCCGACAGTGGCTGAGCCGCGACCTCGTATCGACTTGCCACGGTGGAAGGTAGCACACAAAAACCAGCCCCGAATGGGGCGAAAGAACTTAGCCCAGCACGCAGCCGCAGGCGGAGTGCTGGGTAAAGTGGAAAATGGATCCGAGTCCCGCAGGGACGGCACAGTTCTCACACGCACTCGCCCCCAGTCATTAGGCCGACAAGCGGCTGGGCCGCTCAACAATAATTTCGATCAAGGTGGCAAGCGTGGAGGCCCAACGGTTTCCGCGCTTTTGTTTTAGGATGAACGCCGCGGCGACCGGAATTTCATTTCAATCTTTGTCCATCAGACGATACATGCCGATTTGGAGACGCGATGACGTTATCGATGCTATGGCGCGTGCTTTTCTGGGGTTGGTTTGCGTCGGAGATCCTCGTCGGGGTGGCAACGCGCACCAAGCGCAGCAGCGCAAACGTGCGGGACCGCGGTTCATTGCTGATTCTGTGGCTGGTGATTTCGGCGGCGGTAACCGCCTGTGAATGGATCAGCCAAACCCTGCCGGCGAGCATGTTTGGCGGGGCCCACTGGCTAAAGGTGGTCAGCGCGATCATAATGCTGGCGGGGCTTGGGGTTCGGTGGACGGCTATTGTCGCCCTGGGAAAATCGTTCAGCTCGAACGTGGCGATCCGGGAGTCGCAAAAGCTCCATCGAACGGGGCTGTATCGATTCGTAAGGCACCCGTCCTACCTGGGATTGCTGCTGGTGTTTGTGGCGATCGGGTTGCACTCTCGCAGTTGGACTGCTTTTGCCGTGGTGCTGGTGCCAACCACGGCGGCGGTGCTATACCGGATTCACGTCGAGGAACTCGCTTTGAGGAAGGCGTTCGGCGCCGACTATGTGGCGTACAGCCGGACCACCGCGCGCCTGATTCCCGGGGTGTACTGATTTCCGTACTCTTGTGCACTCGAACTACAAGCGCAGATACGCTCCAAAAACAAAAGAACGTTTTCGGTACGCATACAAGGGACGGGCAGCGGACTAACCCGAACCTGCCCGACTACCCATCCTTGGTTCTCTTTGCACATCGCAACCTCTGTCAGTAGAATCGAGAATTAAGGTGCAAGCCGGCAAGGCTGTGGATGCTTTTAGCATGTCTGGCGCGGCTCCCGAATACGCAGTCTGGGCGTGCTCTGCGTGGCCAGTTAGAAACCCATGTCACTGAAGCAGTCGGAAGCGATTGTGTTGCGAACTTATCCGCTGCGCGAGGCTGATCTGCTGGTGACGCTGTTCACGCGGGCCGAGGGCAAGGTCAAGGGCATCGCCCGCGCGGCCAAGAAGTCGAAGCGGCGATTTGGCGGAGCGCTGGAGCCGCTGACCTGGGTGCGGGCGTATTACGAAGACCGTGAGGGGCAGGAACTGGCGCGGCTCGATTCCTGCGATATCCTGGAGTCGCCGCTGTCGGCAACGGTGGATTATCCGCGCGTTGTGGCGCTGGAGCATGTCGCGGAAACCCTGGATGAGTTGCTGCCGGACCGGGAAGCGAACGACGACATTTTTCGGCTGGCGGTTTCCGTGTTGCATCAGTTGCGCTCGGGTTCGATCTGGATGCCGCTGACATACTTCCAGCTCTGGCTGGTGCGGCTGGTTGGATTTTTGCCGGAGCTGAGCGAGTGCAGCGCTTGCGGACAGATGCTCAATGGCAGTCGCGCGTTTTATCATGCGCTGGCCGACGGCCTGATGTGCGTGCAACACAAGCGGCTGGCGTCGTCGGAACTCAGCGCCGAATCGCGCGGGCTGGCAGCGCAGATGTTTCGTGCTCCGGTGGACACATTTGCGGAGGAGCCTTGGGCGGTGGGTCAGGGTGCCGACTTACGGCGTTTTCTGGTGCAGATTTTGGAGCGCCACATCGAGAAGAAGCTGGTAACCGCCAGCATGCTGGCGAAGTTGTGAATGTTGCACAAGATAAAATTAATGATAAAAGTAATGATAAAGTAATGTTAATGAGAATGTGCTAGTTCTCGAACTACAGGGTGAACTACAGAGTTAAGGGTCCCGAAGAATGCCGAAGCGGGCTCAGCCCCGCGTATCAGGAAAACCATTTGTCCTCCTCGCAAAATCCGCTGACCTTTCAGCAACTGGTGCTGCGCCTGCAAAATTTCTGGGCCGACCACGGCTGCGTCCTCCAGCAGCCGTACGACGTCGAAGTTGGCGCGGGGACCATGGCGCCCGAGACTTTTCTCCGCGTGCTGGGGCCTAAGCCGTATCGCGTGGGTTACGTGCAGCCATCGCGCCGCCCCGCTGATGGCCGCTACGGTGAAAATCCCAACCGGCTGTTCAAGCACCTGCAGTTTCAGGTCATCCTGAAGCCGCCACCGGTCAATGTGCAGGAGCTTTATCTGGAATCGCTGTCGGCGCTTGGCATCGATCTGCGCAAGCACGACATCAAGTTCGAAGAAGACAACTGGGAATCGCCAACGCTGGGCGCGTGGGGCATTGGCTGGCAGGTGATGCTCGACGGGCTGGAGATCACCCAGTTTACGTACTTCCAGCAGTGTGGTGGCATCGATCTTGATCCTATCTCTGCCGAGCTGACTTACGGCCTGGAGCGCATTACGGCGTTTCTGCAGGATGTGGACAGCATCTACGACATCACTTGGGTTGTCAGTCCCGACGGACGCCCGGTGAAGTACGGGGAAATCCGGCTGCAGGATGAATTGCAGTTCTCGGTTTACAACTTCGAACGCGCTGATGTGGAGAAGGCGTGGAAGCACCTCGGGCTTTACGAGGCCGAGTGCCAGGCGCTGTTGGATGAGTACGCCGCCGTTAAGCTTCAGTCACCTGTGGACTCTGGCGAGAAGCGTAAGGCGAAAAGCGAAGAGCCGGCCCACGACTCCGGCGAAGAGCAAATGGCGAAGAGCGAAAGGCCAACGGCGATTCGCCGTTTTCCCGTGCTGGCCGCCTTCGATCTGTGCCTGAAGTGCTCGCACCTGTTCAATATTCTCGATGCTCGGGGAGCGATCAGTGTGACCGAGCGGGTAGGCGTGATCGCGCGTATCCGAGCGCTGGCGGTCGGCGTAGCCAAGGCGTACGTCGATCAACAGAAGGCCGAGGAAAACAGCGCGCCAACGGAGGAAAAAGGTTCTGCGAAAGCGGAACAGTTGTCGGCGGCTGGGTTGTAGGTGGCTTCATCGTTGTGTCTCCCACCCTTTCGCCAAGGACAGGCGAAAGGATGGGGCACCCACTAAATGCTAAGTACTAACGGCTAATTGCTAGTTGCTTCTTATGCCTGACTTTCTCCTCGAGATCGGTACCGAAGAAATTCCCGCGCGCATGATCGATAGCGCCCGCGACGAACTGACGCGCCGCGTGGGCGACCTTTTGCAGCGCGAGAGACTTGCCGACAATCCGACTTTGCAAACGTATTCCACACCGCGTCGCCTCGCCGTTCTCGCGTCCGCGGTCTCTTCCGCACAGCCGGACATAACCGAGCAAGTCACCGGGCCTTCGCTCAAGGTCGCTTACAAGGATGGAGCGCCAACTCCTGCAGCCGCTGCCTTCGCGCGAAAGCTTAACGTCCCCGTCAATTCGCTGGAGAAGATCACGACTCCGAAAGGTGAATACCTCGGTGCGACGGTGAAGAAGAAAGGGCGACCAGCGGCCGAGATTCTTGCCGAGTCGCTGCCCAAAGAAATCGCCGGCATCTACTGGGCGAAGAGTATGTACTGGCGCGGCAAGTCGGCGGAGCGCTTCGTGCGTCCGGTGCGCTGGTTGGTTTCGCTGCTCGACGGCGAAGTTGTGCCGCTGGAGTTTGCCGGAATTCGCGCCGGCCAGGCCAGCGAAGGCCATCGCATTCTGTCGCCGGGATCGCTGCCGATCGGTCGGCCCTCCGATTACTCGTCCGCGTTGGCGAAGGCTTCGGTGGTAGCTAGTGCCGCCGAACGCCAGCAGCGCATCCGCAAAGCACTTGACGCAGCCACTCGAACCATTCCCGGCGCGCGCTGGCGCGAAGACAAGTCTCTGCTCGACACGGTTGTGAATCTCACCGAGTTTCCATCCGTAGTGCTCGGCAGCTTCGATCCGGAGTTCCTCGCGCTCGCCGATGAAGTTCTGGTCACGGTAATGCGCGACCACCAGAAGTATTTCGCCCTGGAAGACGCCAGCGGAAAGCTGCTGCCTCATTTCCTTGCTGTCCTGAACACCGATGGCGATCCCGATGGACTGATTCGCCATGGCAACGAGCGCGTGCTGCGCGCCCGCTTCAACGATGCACGCTTCTTCTGGGAGACGGACCAGAAGATTCCGCTGCGCCAGCGCGTGGACATGCTGAGGGCGGTGACCTTCCAGAAAGACCTGGGCAGCTACTTCGACAAGACCATGCGCGTGCAGAAGCTGGGCAGCCTTATTTCGGAGGCGCTGCGCAGCGCCGGCTCATCGGTCCGTTCGGGCGTTGTTCACAAAGCGGCGTTGCTTGCCAAGACAGACCTCACCACCGAGTTGGTGAAAGAGTTTACCGAGTTGCAGGGAATCGTCGGCGGATTGTACGCCAAAGCCCAGCAACTCGATCCCATACTTCCCGCCGCCACCGCAGAGGCTATCGGCGACGCGATCTACGATCAGTACAAGCCGGAGTCGATGGATGACAGTGTTCCACGTTCCGTCGAAGGAGCTGTCCTCGCGATTGCGGATAAGGCGGACAGCATTGCTGGAATGTTTGCGCTTGGTCTGCAGCCGACAGGCTCGAAAGATCCTTTCGCGCTGCGCCGTGCCGCGAATGGCATCGTGAAAATTATCGCCGAGCACAAGCTGCCGCTGCCGATTGCCAAGCTTTTCTCCGACGCTCGTGCCGAATATGCAGGTTCCGAGGCTGAGAAGCGATTCGTCAAAGACTTCAGCTTCGACCAGGCAGTGGCGAGCTTCATGCGTGAGCGCCTGGAGTTCTATCTGCGCGATGTGCGGGGCTTCGCTTACGACGTGGTCAACGCCGTGCTCGCCGCCGACTCTGACGACGTGGTTGACGCCATCGCGCGGGCGGAAGCGGTGAGGGAGGTGCGAGGTTCGGAAGACTTTGCGTCAATTTCGACCGCGTTCAAGCGAATCAAGAATATCTTGCGGCAAGCACGCGAAACGAAGAAGTCGATCGCGGAGCATCTCGACTCTGATGCGCTGACCGAAGACGCCGAGAAGCGACTGGCAACGGCAATCGAGATTGCGTCGGCGGTGCGCGCACTACGCGAGGAGAAGAACTACTCCGCGGCGCTGGCGCACATCAGCCGCTTGCGGCAGCCGGTGGACGCATTCTTCGACAAGGTCATGGTCATGGTTGACGACGAAACTGTGCGCGCCAATCGTCTGGCATTGTTGCAAACACTGTTAAACGAATTCTCCACCATCGCCGATTTCAGCGAGATCGTCACTGAAGGGAAGTGAGTGGAGCGAAAGTCGCGCCCGCCTTGTATCAGGGCACGGCTTCAGCCGTGCCGTAGGACGGCCTAAATATTGGGCTTTAGCCCCTGCCAAATATTGCGCTTACAGGGGCTAAAGCCCTGGGGTTTACGCCGCTCGTTTGGCACGACTAAAGTCGTGCCCTGATACAAAGCTAGTATCGAACGAGATTTAACGCCGGCTGGAAAGACTTGGAGGAATTGTCATCACGAGCGTAGCGAGCGACCTGCTGTTCGCCGGTTCTGGAATAGAAGCAGATTCCTCGCGCCAAAATCGGGCGCTCGTAATGACAATTCATAAAGAAGAAATGATTTCGCTGTACGATTAGCGCAATATTCAATAGCAACCAGCAAAGGACACCATCATGAGCACTCCTACCACCGAGATTGAAACCACAGCGGCCGCCAACACCAACGCTGTCAAATACGTTTACTTCTTCGGCGACGGACACGCCGAAGGCCACGGCAAAATGAAGGACGAGCTAGGCGGTAAAGGCGCCGGCCTGGCCGAGATGACCAACGCCGGCCTCCCAGTGCCTCCCGGTTTCACCATCCAGACCGAGGCTTGCCGCGAATACATGCGAAACAACGCCGTCTCGAAAGAAGTCAATCGTCAGATGGATGAGGCGCTGCGCCGGCTGGAAGCATTGCAGAAACAGAAGCTTGGTGCCGCTGACAATCCGCTGCTGGTGAGCGTTCGGTCGGGCGCCAAGTTCTCGATGCCCGGCATGATGGATACCATTCTCAACCTTGGCCTGAACGATAAGTCGGTCGAGGGCTTGGCCAAGCGCAGCAACAATCCACGCTTCGCGTATGACTCCTATCGCCGCCTGATTCAGATGTTCGGCTCGGTCGTGCTCGACATTCCCAAACCTGCCTTTGAGGAGGTCTTCGACGGCAAGAAGAAGCAGAAGAAGGCGAAGCTCGACACCGAACTCGACGCCAAGGCGCTGCAGGAAGTCATCGCCGAATATAAGAAGGTGGTGCAGAAGCACACCAAGCGCGACTTTCCGCAGGACCCGCACGAGCAACTGGTGATGTCGCGCGACGCCGTGTTCCGTTCCTGGCTGAACGATCGCGCCAAGACCTATCGCCGCATCAACAACATTGATGACATGCTCGGCACCGCCGTCAACGTCCAGGCAATGGTCTTCGGCAACCTGGGCGAGACCAGCGGCACGGGCGTGGGTTTCACTCGCAACCCCGCAACCGGCGTGAAGGAGTTCTACGGCGAGTTCCTGATGAACGCGCAGGGGGAAGACGTGGTTTCGGGTGTGCGCACGCCGATCCACATTTCCGAACTGGAAAAGATCCAACCCGACGTTTACAACCAGTTGCGCGAAATCACTTCGCGGCTCGAGAAACACTATCGCGACATGCAGGACTTCGAGTTCACCATCCAGGACGGCCGCCTCTACATGCTGCAAACGCGCAACGGCAAACGCACCGGGCGCGCTGCCGTTCGGGTGGCGATCCAAATGGTCGAAGAAGGCTTGATCTCGAAGGAAGAGGCCATCTTCCGCGTCGAACCGAACCAGCTCTACGACTTTCTGGTCCCGAGTCTGGATGAGAAGGGCAAGGACATTGATGTGCTCGCGACCGGATTGCCGGCGTCACCGGGCGCGGCGGTCGGTCAGATCGTCTTCACCGCGGACGAAGCGGTGGAAAAGTTCAACAAGGACAGCAAAGCGAAGCTGATCCTGGTGCGCAGCGAAACCACGCCCGAGGACATTGGCGGAATGGAAGTTGCGGCCGGCATTCTTACGTCTCGTGGTGGAATGACGAGTCACGCCGCCGTTGTCACCCGCGGCATGGGCAAGTGCTGCGTGGCAGGCGCCGGTGACATCGATGTAGATGAGAAGGCCGGTGAGATGCGCGTTCACGGCAAGGTGCTGAAGGAGGGCGATTGGATTTCGTTGGACGGCGCATCGGGCCGAGTCATTAATGGCAAGCTCAACACCGTCCCTGCCAAGCCTGACGACCCAGAACTGCGGAAGCTCATGAGTTGGGGCGAACCCTTCCGGCGCATGGGTGTGCGCGCCAACGCGGACATTCCTCGCGACGCTCTCCAGGCGCGCGCGTTCGGCGCCGAAGGTATTGGGCTGTGCCGCACCGAGCATATGTTCTTCGCCGAGGACCGCCTGCCGCACATGCGGACCATGATTCTCGCCAATACCGAAAAAGACCGCCGCAATGCATTGCGCAAACTGCTTCCCATGCAGCGCAACGATTTTGTCGGCGTCTTTCGCGCCATGGATGGTTTCCCGGTCACCATCCGCACCATTGATCCACCGCTGCACGAGTTCCTGCCGCGCCGCGAAGACCTGATGGTCGAGATTGCCAAGCTGGAAGTCACCAAGCCGAAATCGCCCAAGCTGAAAGAGCTGCGCACACTGCTCAACCGTGTGGAGCAATTGCATGAGGTCAATCCCATGCTTGGCCATCGCGGCTGCCGGCTCGGCATTACCTATCCGGAGATCACGGAAATGCAGGTGCGCGCCATCTTCGAGGCTGCCGTCAAGGTGGCCAAGGAAGGCGTGAAGGTGAAACCGGAGGTCATGATCCCGCTCACTGGCGGATTGAACGAGATGGCGAACCAGGCCGCCATCGTGCGCCGGGTGGCCGAGGAAGTATTTGCCGAGAAGGAGCACAAAGTCGAATACCTGGTGGGAACCATGATCGAGTTGCCTCGAGCAGCGTTGGTTGCCGATGAGATCGCCAAGGAAGCCGAGTTCTTCAGCTTCGGCACCAACGATCTCACGCAGACGACCTTCGGTTTCTCGCGCGACGACATTAACAAATTCCTGCCAAAGTACCTTGAGCTAGGAATTCTGAAGCAGGACCCGTTCGCGGTGCTCGATCGCGAAGGTGTCGGGCAGTTGCTCAAGATGGCCGTCGAAAAGGGCCGCAAGACGCGTCCGACCATCAAGATCGGAATCTGCGGCGAACACGGCGGCGAACCCTCTTCCATCGAATTTTGCGCGCAGCTCGGGTTCAATTACGTGTCGTGCTCGCCATTCCGCGTGCTGACTGCACGCCTGGCGGCGGCGCAGGCCGGCGCAAGTGCGGAGTTGAAGATTGAAGGCGGACGAACGAAGTAATTGGGAGAGACAAACGCAAGAGAAGCCCCGGGCGGCAAGTTTACTACGGGGCTTCTTACGGCCTCAGTCGGCGCGTGGAAATTCCCGGCGCACAAACTCCAGCGCCTGTTCCCTACTCTTGACTGTCCCTTCCAACTGCGCGTCCTCAATCGCCGCCAGCATGTCGCGAAACTGCGGGCCGGGCTGGTAGCCGAGAGCAATCAGGTCCTCTCCGGTCAGCAACGGTTGCGGTCTGATCTCCTCGGGCGGGGTCTGTTGCAAGCGCTCGCGGACGAAGTTATAGAGCGACAGGTCGCCATAGCTGCTCAGGCAATCCATGCGATGCAATTCCAGATGCTCGTCGAACCTAGGCAATCGCAGAAAGCGTTTCAGCGTCGATTCCTTCATGCGCTCCGCATCGGCAAAACGCATGTGATTTGCGACGAGGGCCGCGATCTGCCGGGTGTCTTCGTTGGAGAAATGCAGGCGACGGCAAATTTCCTCCGCCATGCGAACTCCCACTTCAACATGTCCGTCGAAGCGGATGCGGTCCGGCGCCACCCGAAAGGTCGGTGGCTTGCCAACATCGTGCAAGAGCGCGCCCCAGGCCAGCGTGCGCGAACACCGAGGTGGCAATTTCTCTAGTAGCAGCAAGGTGTGAACCCACACGTCGCCCTCAGGATGAAACTGCGGCGGTTGTTCAACGCCGTGCATGTGGTCCACCTCTGGGAGCACTTCCCTCAGCAAACCAGTGCTGTCGAGCAGTTCGAACGCCGTCCGCGCGCTGCCTTCGGTAAGCATCTTCGTCAATTCGTCGCGCACGCGCTCGGCGCTTACTTGCTCAATCCGCGACGCCAGCCGCTGAATTGCCGCAAACGTTGCCGGATCGATGGTGTAGTGAAAGCGCGCCGCAAAGCGTACCGCCCGCAACATCCGCAACTTGTCTTCGCTGAAGCGGCGTTCCGGATCGCCGATGGCGCGAATCACGCCAGCCCGCAAGTCGTCGCGGCCGCCAACAAAATCGAGCACGCGGTTGCCGTCCAAGGGATCCATCAGCAATCCATTGATGGTGAAGTCGCGGCGCTGCACATCTTCCTGCGGGTCCTTGGCGTAGCTCACCTGGTCAGGATGGCGGCCATCGGAGTAGGTTCCATCATTGCGAAAGGTGGCCACCTCGACGTAGTTGGGATGTTCGGACGGCAGCGCATCGCTGGGAGGCGCATCCGCCGAAGGCACCAGCACCACCCCGAACTGCGCGCCGACGGCGTACGTCTCAGGAAAGATGCGCATCACCTGCGGGGGCGTGGCATCGGTGGCAACGTCGTAATCGGCGGGCGCAATCCCCAGCAGCGTGTCGCGCACGCAGCCACCGGCGAAATAGGCCTGGAAGCCGCGGTTGCGCAGCTCGCGAACGATGTTGGTGGCGTGCTGCTTCATCGATCAGTTCCTGAACGATTGTAGCGGGTGGGCGGCAGACCGCCAGCGATCTCAAGTTAATCTATCCTGCGGGCGAGGGTATAGCGGCGGTCTAGTTCAACGTAAGCGGGACAAGGGTGGTCAAGGATTCAAGGTTCGGATGCGGTAAGTTTGGAAGTGCCCCAGCCCAAACCCTTATGCCCAGAACGTGCGATCCAGCGTCCGGTACTGGATTGCTTCCGCAATGTGGCCCGGTTCAATGGTTTCGGCGGCGCTGAGGTCTGCCACCGTGCGCGCGACCTTGAGAATGCGGTCATGGGCGCGCGCGCTGAGCCCCTGCTTCGCCATGGCCCGTTCCAGCAGGTGCTCGGAGTCCGTACCCAACTCGCAGTATTTCCTGATCTCACGCGAGCCCATCTGCGCATTGGCATAAATACGTTCGCCCTCGCTACCGAAGCGCACCAATTGCGTATCGCGGGCGCGAATCACGCGGGCGCGGATGTCGGCCGAGCTCTCCGGCATAACGCCGCCCCTCAGCTCGCGATAATTCACCGAAGGCACGTCAATGTGGATGTCGATGCGGTCCAGCAGCGGGCCGGAAATCTTCGACACATAGCGCTGGATAATCATCGGCGTGCAGTGGCACTCGCGCGAGCGATCGTTGAAATATCCGCACGGACAGGGATTCATGGCCGCGACTAGCATGAAACGCGCCGGAAAGCTGAGCGACATGGCGGCGCGCGCGATGGTGACGGTCCCGTCTTCCAGCGGCTGCCGCATCACCTCGAGGACGTTACGCGGGAACTCCGGCAACTCATCCAGGAACAGCACTCCGTTGTGGGCCAGCGACACCTCGCCGGGGCGCGGAATCATGCCACCGCCAATCAGCCCTGCATCCGAGATGGTGTGGTGTGGGGACCGGAAGGGACGCGTCCCCACCAATCCGCTGGTCGAATCCAGAACTCCGGCCACGCTGTGAATCTTGGTTGTCTCCAGGGCTTCGTCAAACGTCAGGGGCGGAAGGATGGTGGCCATGCGTTTGGCAAGCATGGTCTTGCCCGAACCCGGCGGACCAATCATCAGCAGGTTGTGGCCTCCTGCCGCGGCGATCTCGATGGCCCGTTTGGCCGTCTGCTGTCCCCGCACGTCGCCGAAATCAACTCCAAATTGCTGTGAAGTCTCCAGCAGGGCGTGGGTGTCAACCTTGATCGGAAGGATGCCGTTGCCGGTATTCAGAAGCTGGACCACTTCGATCAACGAGTGCACCGGATAAACATCAACGCCTTCCACCAGGGCGGCCTCGCGCGCATTGATCTCGGGAACGATAAGCCGGCGGATTTTGTTTGCCCGCGCGGTTACCGCAATGGGCAGGGCTCCCCGGATGCCTCGCACTCCGCCGTCGAGCGACAACTCGCCGACAAAAAGCGTGTCGTCCGGCGGCTTATTGTTCAAGCCTCCATAAGCGCCGAGGATGCCCAAGGCCATGGGAAGATCGAATCCCGATCCTTCTTTGCGAATGTCGGCAGGAGCCAGATTGATGGTGGTGGTGGTGGATGGAATATCGTAGCCGCTGTTCTTCAGCGCCGCCCGGATGCGCTCGCGGCTTTCGCGCACCGTGGTGTCAGGCAGCCCGACGGTCATGAACGTGTCGTGCTCGGCCTTGATCGCCGCGACATCGACCTCAACCTCGATGAGGCTGGCGTCGATGCCGTACACGGCGGCGCTAAGTGTCTTATAGAGCATGCGTGGGAACGCACGCCTACCACGTCGCTACATTTAACACATTTTGACGCCGCGCGGTGTGACCGGACTCACGTAGGGACGTGATAGGAGCTTCGGGAGGACAATAAAAGGGGCGGAATTCTGTCCGGAAGCGCAGCGCCCAGTTGCACATCCGAAAACCGAAACGGCCCAGAATTCCGCCAACCTATGGAGGAAATGGAGCAACGAAGAAACGTGACAACTTCGCTATGCGCTCGCCTTCCCTGTCCGCTGCTCTCTCCAGCGGGTCAGTCTAATGTAGCAATTGTTACATTGGAAATGAGCAGTGCAAATCCCCCGTACGCAGTACGCTATGTACAACTTCAGTGGTAAAGAGTCAGCACAAATGCCTGGACAAAAGCATTCCACAGTTGCCGTATCCTGTGATGGTTGGAGCACACCTTTAGAAGCTGCGGTAAACTCCGTGCAAAATCCGGAAGGGTTACCGCCCAAAGGGGAATAAAATCGAGGTGAGAGAGAACCATGCGTCTAGGCGATTACGTTGACGATTACTGCTCGCGTTGCAAGCGCACCACCGACCACGCCATAGTCTCGATGGCCGCGGACGAAGCGCAGAAAGTGCGCTGCCGAACCTGCAGCTACGAACACAAGTACCGGCATAACAAGACCGGCAAGAAAGAACTGACCAAGGAAGAAGCGTTCCAGAAGGTGCTTGCCAGCGTTACCGGCCAGTTGGGTGGCTCGGCTCCCGCGCCTGCGAAGAAGAAGCGCGCGAAGTAGAGTGAGGGTAAAGCGGCGCTTTAGCGCAGCGTTCGCGTTCGCCGTGAACGAGAAATGTTCCGCCCACAGTGTGGCCTGCGCAACGCTTGACTGAAGAGACTGTGTCGGAACTGCTGCCGTCCCTACGGGACTCTATCTCATTTCCCACGTTACCCAGCGCTGAAGCGCTGGGCTAAGCTCTTCCGCCCCTTCGGGGCTGCCTTTTGTGTGATTCCTTCCACTGTTGCAAACCAATATGGGTGCGATACAGTCTCTTCAGCCCCTGAGGGAACTGGCCCGCCGCGGCGGGTCTCAACATCAAAGTTCCTCAGTGGCTAAAGCCAGCATGATGACAGCGGTTTGCGGCACGGCTGAAGCCGTGCCCCTTCAAAGCGCAAGATCCTCGCTCCACCCTATACACCAACTTTGGAACCGCCTTAGGCGTTGATCTTTTTGTGGCAATCCGCACATTTCACCGGCGCGGCCCTGCCCTGACTGTTTTGTGTCTTATGGCAACCAATGCAGAGTCCGGCGGTTGCGGTGGGGTTGTGGAAGGCCGCCTGCAACTTGGTGGTAACCGGCGGAGTGGCGGGGTTGGTGTGGCAATCGGTACAAGCCTGTTGCGGGGCCTTCAGCGGCTTCTCCGGCTTGGATACGTGATGGCAAATTTCGCATTTGCCGGCTACTTTCACGTGTGGCGTGTGATCGAACTTCACTGCACCCATGGGAGCGCCCTTCAGAAGGATGGGGCTCGTCGGAGCGGTCTGGGCGAGCGCGCTGCCACATAGCATGAGAAGGATTGGAGATCCAAGTAGGATTAACAGGTTGGGAGCTTTCACGATGCCTCCAAAATGGCAGCGCCGCTGGCAAGGGATCGCGGCACACTTCAGCACTCTGCATTCTAGGCCGACACCGTCCCCGCTGCTGTGACGGCAGCGTCATGGGAGTGTGACTACGGTGGAAATCACGCTGTTTTCACTCCACAGCGGCAAACACCTGTATGTGACGGCGGTCACAGACTGGTTAGTGCCCCATCACTGCCCCCTTTCACCCCGCCCGCTATCTTGAACAGTAGCGGATTCTTGAGCACAGACAGACCGCGCGCATGAGCCGGTCTGGGGGATAAAATCGACGTGAAAACAACTGAATACTCTGCTGCCGCGACCATCAATGACGCCAACACTGCCCAGGCACGCGGTGGAACCAATACCGCGGAACCTTCGCCCGAGGACAAGGAGCTTGTTAAGGGGAAAGGGTCGAGAAGCAAAGTGACCCTTGACGGCAACGAGGCCGTCGCCTACGTGGCCTACCACGTCAGCGAAATCGCCGCCATTTATCCCATTACGCCGTCGTCGCCCATGGGCGAGTCGTCGGACGCGTGGTCCTCGATTGGCGAAAAGAACATCTGGGGAACCATCCCCAACGTTATCGAGATGCAGAGCGAAGGTGGCGCCGCCGGCGCGTTGCACGGCGCATTGCAGGCGGGCGCGCTCGGCACTACATTCACCTCGTCGCAGGGCCTGCTGCTGATGATCCCCAACATGTACAAGATCGCAGGCGAACTGACCGCGACGGTGATTCACGTGGCGGCAAGGTCCATCGCCGCGCAGGCGCTGTCCATCTTCGGCGATCACTCGGATGCCATGGCCACTCGCCAAACCGGATTCGCCCTGCTGTCGTCGAACTCGGTGCAGGAGGCGATGGACCTGGCGCTGATCGCGCACGCCGCGACCCTGGAGTCGCGCATTCCCTTCCTGCATTTCTTCGACGGCTTTCGCACCTCGCATGAAGTTTCCAAGATCGAACAATTGAGCCTGGACGATATGCGCGCCATGATTGACGACGATCTGGTGCGCGCTCACCGCCAGCGCGCGCTCTCGCCCGATCATCCGGTGTTGCGCGGCTCGGCGCAGAACCCTGACGTTTATTTCCAGGGCCGCGAATCGGTGAATCCTTACTATCTGGCCTGTCCCACCATCGTGCAGAACACGATGGACAAATTCGCCCGGATCGTCGGCCGAGAATACCGGCTATTCCAGTACGAAGGCGCAGCGGACGCCGAGCAGGTCATCATCGTCATGGGCTCGGGCGCCGAAGCGGTGCAGGAGACGGTGGACTATCTGACCGCGCAAGGCCGCAAAGTTGGCGTGCTGAAAGTGCGCCTGATGCGGCCCTTCTCCGTCGAGCACTTCCTGCAAGCGTTGCCTCCGACGGTGAAGAGCATCGCCGTACTGGACCGCACCAAGGAACCAGGCAGCATTGGTGAGCCGCTGTATCAAGACATCATCACTGCGCTGACCGAGGGTTTCACCGCGGGCAAGGCCCCGATGGCTACGTTCCCCAAGGTGATCGGCGGCCGCTATGGGTTGTCGTCGAAAGAGTTCACGCCGGCGATGGTGGCGCGGATTTTCGACGAGCTGAAGAAGCCCAATCCGCAGAACCACTTCACCATCGGCATCAACGACGATGTCACCCACACCAGCTTGACCTACGATCCGGCGTTCTCTAGCGAAGCGCCGGAGACGGTCCGCGCCATGTTCTACGGGCTGGGGGCCGACGGCACCGTGGGCGCGAACAAGAACAGCATCAAGATCATTGGCGAAGAGACCGACCTGAACGTGCAGGGCTACTTCGTTTACGACTCCAAGAAGTCGGGCGCGGTCACCATTTCGCACCTGCGTTTCAGCAAGCAACCGATCCACTCCACCTACCTGATCTCGCGCGCCAATTTCGTGGGCTGCCACCAGTTCAGCTTCATGGAGCGCCTGGATGTGCTCAAGGCGGCCGATCCCGGCGCGGTCTTCCTGCTCAACAGCCCGTTCGGTCCCGACGAGGTGTGGGACAACCTGCCGCGCTCGGCGCAGCAGGCGATCATCCGCAAGAAGCTGCGCTTCTACGTGATCGACGCGGTGGAAGTGGCGCGCGCCGCCGGCATGGGCGGCCGCATCAACACCGTCATGCAGACCTGCTTCTTCGCCATCAGCGGCGTGCTGCCGCGCGACGAAGCCATTGCCGCCATCAAGCACTCCATCGAGAAGACCTACGGCAAGCGTGGCGAATCCGTCGTGCGCAAGAACTTTGCCGCGGTTGACTCATCGCTGGAGCACCTATATCAAGTCAAGGTCCCGGACTCGATCAGCTCGAAGTTCGATATGCGTCCGTCGGTTCCGGCGAACGCTCCCGACTTTGTGCGCAACGTCGAGGCGCTGATGATCACCGGGGATGGCGATGAGGTTCCGGTCAGTGCGATGCCCATCGACGGCACGTTCCCCACAGGTACCACGCAGTGGGAGAAGCGTAACATCGCGCTGGAAATTCCGGTTTGGGATGAAGAGCTTTGTATCCAGTGCGGCAAGTGCGTCATGGTTTGCCCGCACTCGGTCATTCGCGCCAAGATCTACGACGCCAGCAGCATCAACCACGCGCCCGAGGGCTTCCAGACAGCAGTTCCCAAGTGGCGCGAGTTCTCCGAACTGAAATACACCTTGCAAGTCGCACCGGAGGATTGCACCGGCTGCGGGCTTTGCGTCGCGGTCTGCCCGGCCAAGAGCAAGAGCGAAGCCAAGCACAAGGCCATCAACATGGAAGCGCAGCCGCCGCTGCGCGAGAAATATAACCAGTACTGGGAGTACTTCCAGCAGATTCCCGAGTTCTCGCGCGAGAAGCTCTCGCACGGTCAGGTGAAAGACCAGCAACTGTTGCAGCCGCTGTTTGAGTTCTCGGGCGCCTGCGCCGGTTGCGGCGAAACGCCCTACATTTCGCTGATGACCCGGCTGTTCGGCGACCGCGCGATGATCGCCAACGCGACCGGCTGCTCGTCCATCTACGGTGGCAACCTGCCGACAACGCCCTACAGCGTGAACTCCGAGGGTCGCGGCCCGGCCTGGTCGAACTCGCTGTTTGAGGACAATGCTGAATTTGGCATGGGCATGCGTCTGGCCATCGACAAGCAGAACCAGTATGGCAAGGAGCTGGTCGAGTGCCTGGCATCGAGCATCGGCGAACAACTGGCGGTTGAGATTCTTTCCGCCGATCAGTCCACCGAGGAAGGCATCTTCGCGCAGCGCGAACGGGTGAAGGCGTTGAAAGAGAAGCTGGCGAAGGACACCAGTCCGGCGGCGCGCGACCTGCTGGCAGTTGCCGACGAGCTGGTCAAGAAGAGCGTGTGGATCGTCGGCGGCGATGGATGGGGCTACGACATCGGTTACGGCGGCCTCGACCATGTGCTGGCCTCGACCGCAAACGTCAACATCCTGCTGCTCGACACCGAGGTGTACTCCAATACCGGCGGGCAGATGTCGAAGGCCACGCCGCTGGGCGCGGTGGCCAAGTTTGCCGCCGGCGGCAAGCGCACTCCCAAGAAAGACATCGCCATGATGGCGATGAATTATGGCCGGGCCTACGTAGCCCATGTCGCCATGGGTGGAAACGACACGCAGACGATGAAGGCATTCATGGAAGCGGAGGCGCACGATGGGCCGTCCATCATCATCGCCTATTGCCACTGCATCGCGCACGGCTACGACATGGTGTACGGCATCGAGCAGCAGAAGGCGGCGGTGAACTCCGGACACTGGCCGCTGTTCCGCTATAACCCCGGGCTCGCCAAGGAAGGCAAGAATCCGTTTGTGCTGGATTCGCGCGCCCCCAGCATCCCGCTGGAGAAATACATCTACAACGAGACGCGCTACACCATGCTGGTCAACAGCGATCCGGAAGAGGCCAAGAAGCTGCTGAAGCAGGCGCAGGAAAACGTCAACGAGCGCTGGAAGCTGTACCAGCACATGGCCGCGATGAACTTTGAGAAACCGTAAGCACGAGGAGATGAGACTGTGATCGACCTTTCAACAAATTATCTGGGATTGAAGCTGAAGAATCCGGTCGTAGTATCGGCCTCGCCGCTGACGGAGAAGCTGGAGAACTTCCCCCGTATGGAAGACGCCGGGGCCTCGGCCATCGTGATGTACTCGTTGTTCGAGGAACAGATCGAGGCGGAGAGCGAGAACATCGACAGCGCGCTGGAGTACGGCGCCAACAGCTACGCCGAGGCCATCTCCTATCTGCCTGACATGCAGAAGTATCATGTCGGCCCCGATCGCTATCTGGAGTTGCTGCGCAAAGGCAAAGCCGCAGTGAGCATTCCGGTCATCGCCAGCCTGAATGGCAGCTCACCGGGGGGATGGGTGCGCTACTCCGAGTACATGGAGCAGGCGGGCGCCGACGCCCTGGAGTTGAACATCTTCGACATTCCCAGCGATCCATCGGTCAATGCGGCGGCGCTGGAAGACCGCTATTGCGACCTGGTGCGCGCCATTCGTAAACAGGTGCACATCCCCATCTCGGTGAAGTTGGGGCCGTACTTCACCTCGTGCGCCAACTTTGCCAAGCGCTTATCGGAAGCCGGCGCCGACGGCGTGGTGATCTTCAATCGCTTCTATCAGCCCGACTTCGACCTGGAGGAGATGGAGGTAGTACCAAACCTGGTCCTGAGCAGCCCGCATGAGCTGCGTCTCCGTCTCCACTGGGCCGCCATTCTGTATCACCAGGTCGAGACCTACATCGCCATCACCGGCGGCGTACACGACGCCAGCGATGTGCTGAAGTCCATGATGGCGGGTGCGCACGTGGCCATGATGACATCGGCGCTGCTGAAGTACGGCATCGAGCACATCGGCGTGGTGCTGGCTGGCATGGAGAGCTGGATGGAGGAACACGAGTATGTCTCGGTGAAGCAGATGCGGGGCAGCATGAGCCTGGTAAACATCGAGAGCCCGGCGGCATTCCTCCGCGGGAATTACCTCAAGACGCTCGGGTCGTATACGTGGCGTGAGCCCGGGACAGCGCTGACAACGTTCTGAAGATTGCTTTCTTTCCTTCGCACAGGGCCAGCATCCCGCAAGGAAGCCGGCTGTCGTGTTTCAAGAGCAAGCGCTCCCACCTTAGGCCGTCATCGCTACATCACTGGCGGCACCGTGATGCCCATCACGCCCAGAATTCGACCCAACTCGCGCCGAACCACAGCCGCAGTGGCCAGCAAGAACTTCTTTCGGCCTTCGTCGGCTTCGGTGAGGATGTGGTGGCGATGGTAAAAGTTGTTAAACTGCTGTGCGAGTTGGAACGCGTGTTTGGCCGCAAATGCGGGTTCCGTCGTCGCGATACACTGCTCAACCACGAATGATGTCTTTCCTGCCAGCAACCACAGCTCCCAGATTTCCGTGCCGCTCTCGTCGGCAAAGTAGCGCGCGTAGTCCACTTCGGCAGCAAGCGCCTGCGCGGGATCCACCCCCGCCTTACGGAAAATATTGCTCGCGCGAACCACCGCATATTGAGCGTATGGGCCGGTCTCACCTTCGAAGGCCAATGCCTCTCTGAAGTCGAATGCGATCACCGACTGCTTGGTGAACTTCAGCATGAAATAGCGTAGGGCGCCAATCGCGATTTGCCCGCTGATGCGAGCGCGCTCCCGATCGTCCAACTCGGGATGCCGGCTATCCACCTCTTCCTTGGCTGCGGCAATCAGCGCGTCGAGTAGGTCGTCTGCCTTGACGCCAAACCCCTTGCGGCCCGAAACCTCGATGTATGCCTTGGCGCGGTCTTCCTCACTAACGTCGTAGCCCAACTCCAGCGCACAGCGCGGAGTGAGCGCCACCATCTCGTACGAGAGGTGCGTATAGTGCGCGGCCTGGTCCGTGTAACCGAGCAGCCTGAGGGCTTCGATCACGGTATTCTGCGGATCGCTCTGGCGCGAGTCGATTACGTTGTAAATCGCTGCGACGTTGCCAAAGTGCGGATGATCCGGCTCGCCGTGCTCGGTCGAAATCCAGACTTCGTGCTGGTTCGGATAGCGGTAGAACTTGCGGTAGCCGAAGTCCAGGCCCAGCAGACCGAACTTCCACAGATGATAGGCAATGTCCTTGCCCACGTATCCGACTGTTCCATTCGAACGCACGATGACCTTGGCGTCTTCGTCGGGACCGGAATTTTCCTCCGCGCCGGACGCTGGGTGCCCCATCCTTTCGCCTTCCTTTGGCGAAAGGGTGGGATCGCTAAGCTTCGACAAGGTGGGCCGCTTCATCACCCAGCAGCCCTTGTTCTTACCTTCGGTCTCGAAATAGAGGACGCCCTTCTCTTTCAACTGCTGGAAGGCCGCATCCCAGAAGTGCAAGCGAAGGATCTCGCTTTCGCGCGGGAGGAAATCGTACTCGATGTCGAGACGGTCCATGGTCTCGAGATGGCGGCGCAATACGGCCGACGCGATCAATTCCGCAGCCCACGCCATGTCATTGCCACCGTGCTCGATGGCATGCAAAGCTTCAAGTCTAACTTTAAGATTACCTTTGTCTTCTTCGTACCACCGCGAGACCCGCGCGTAAAGGTCCCAACAGTAATAATCAAAACGCGGCGTTGAAGTTATCAGTTCGACAATGTCCGATTTCGATCTCTTCTCCAGGTAAAGGAATCCGACCACGACGTCGGCAACTTGCACACCGGTATTGTCGATGTAGTTTTGAATATCGACCGGGTGCCCAGCCGCTCGTAACAGGCGGACGAAGGTGTCGCCGAGGATGGCGTTGCGCAGATGCCCGATGTGCGCAGCCTTGTTGGGATTGATGCTGGTGTGCTCGACCAGGATTTTGCCGCTGACGTTAGCAGCGCCCTCATCGGCATGATCGGAAACTTCGATCGTCTCGCCACTCGCAAGAGCGTTCGCAGCGAGATCCCGCTTCAATCGCGCATTGATATAACCGGCGCCCGCGACTTCCAGCTTCTCGAATCCATCGGGTAGCGACAATGCGGCGACAATCTCCTCGGCAATTTTGCGCGGAGGTTTGCGCAGCCGCTTAGCCAGTTCAAACGCGAGCGGCAGGGCGAACTCGCCCATTTCAACCTTGGGCGGCTGCTCGATGACGAGGTTGGCCAGGTCGATCTGGTATCTCTCGCGCAGAAAGGCGAGCACATGGCTGGCCAGTTTTTTTTGCCGTTCTAAATACACACTCTTCGCTCTCTATGAATAAGTCATCACGAGCGCCGGATTGCGGCGCAAGGAATCTGCTTCTCCCTTGATCACGCAAAAAGCAGGTCCCTTGTATCTTACTTCACGGCCTGAAGCCGGTTCGTGACGACAATTCCACTGGGAGTTTCTCTCGCCTGCAAACCTCGACAATTCCAATCCCAAGCGGGGCCCGTCGCGCAGCAGCGTCATCGTCGAAATCTTTCCCGCTCCGTTACAATCAGAGATAGCGCACGAATGGAGGAAGACAGATGGCACAAGTGAAAATCACGGTCCGCAGAAATGGGCCGTTCCGCGTGGAGGCGCCCGAGGGCGCGATCGAATTGGTGGATGCCGACGGCAATCCCTACGACCTGACCGGCAAGACAGCGTTTTCGCTGTGCCGCTGCGGCGGATCGGTGAACAAACCCTTCTGCGACGGGACCCATTCCAAGATTGGCTTCCAAGCCGCCGAAGCCGCCGTGAAGAAGGCCGAGGAGACCGCGCCCAACTCGCCCCCCGCCAAATAGAGACCATCGCAAACCATAGGCTGGCGCAGGGTAGCCGGCGTGCTCAGGGCTCACTTGTTCTTCGGCTCCGAGCTACCGCGGTGGAAGTATTCGCGGATCGTAGGGAACACCTGTTTCCACCACGCTCCCTGCCAATCCACGGCTCTGGGGCGAACCGTCCGCAGGGTTGCCATGCATTCCTCCGCCCGGGAATAGTCTCCTGATAAACGATAGGTTTCGGCCAGATTCATCAGCGCCTGCGTCTGTTGATCTGGATTCCACGCTTCCACCACGACCTTCTGGTAATACTCGATCGCGACGCTCAGGTTTCCGCTCGCCCGTTCATATGCCGCAATCTGGGAGTTGACGAGAGGATCGTCGGGGTTGCCGGCCGCGGCGAGGAAGTAGTGCTGTGCCGCTTCAGCGTGCCGTCCCTCGCCATCCAGCCCCAGGCCCTCCAGGTACTCAGCCGTCCAATTGCCGGTTGTCACTTTGACGCAGTGCGCCCAAAGCCTCACATCGTCGCTCCAGTAGCCGATCTGCCGATATGTCACGAGGGTCAACCCCAGCAGGCATGCAGCGCTTGCGGCGGGAAGCAACAGCCTCGGAAGCCTCCGCTCTGCCGCCCAGTCGCCCACGCCCCAGCAAAGCATGACAAACAAGCCCAGGAAGGAATCGTAAGTATAGCGGTCCGCCATGCTTATCCCGCACACTTGCACTAGCCCGATGGTGGGCACTAGCATGATGAGGAACCAGAGCCATCCCACAATGTGGTACCCTTTGCGGGCGCGCGCTGCAAGGACGGTGATTGTCAGCAGAAGAAGCAATGCTCCCGCCACTTGCCACGATCGCAGCCCGCGGCCAAGGTACGGGTAGATTACCGACAGACTTGACGGCCAAAACGCCTTACCCAAATAGCGCGCGTACGAGACGACCGCATTCTCGATTCTGACCCAAACCGGGTTGGTCTGAGGCGACTCCACCACATGTTGCGCCACCAGGGTGATGGCAGCGTCCATCAAGCTGATGACGAACAGCGGTGCCTTCTCCTTTAGGAGCCACCAGAATGTCTTGACCGGCATGGGGTCGGCCGGGCCACACGAGTCTCCGGATGTCCGACCGCAGATTGCCATGCGCTGCAGCGGCCAGTAATCCCATAACAGAAGCACCAGGGGAAACATGATGATCTGCGGCTTGCACAGCAACCCCAGGCCGAACGACGCCGCGACCACCATGTAGCGACCCACCCCTGGTCGGCTTGCGTACCAGCGATAAGCACCCAGCGCCAGCAGGAAGAAAAGCGTGCTGAGCATCGTCTTGCGCTCGGCAACCCATGCCACGGCCTCTACATTGAGCGGATGCAGGGCGAACAGCGCCGCTACCATGAAGCTGGGCCCAGTGCGTCGCGTCGCCCGCTTCAACACCCAGAACAGCAAGATCGCGTTCAGCGCATGTAACAGCACGTTCTCGTCGTGATGGCCGGCAGGATCCAGTCCAAACAGGTTGATATCGAGCGCATGCGAAGCCCAGGTCAGCGGGTGCCAGTTCAGGGCATAGCCGTGCGTGAACGCCCAGAACAGCACGCCTGCACTCAAGCCATCCTGGATATGCGCATTCTGGGTGACGTATTTAGCATCGTCCAGGTTCGTAAAGGGATGATCGTGTACCGGCAGGTAAACCGCGATTGTAGCCACCGCGATCAGGAGACCAAGAATAGCCGTGCGAGCAGGAGAGTCTTTGAACAAGAAATCGCTACTAAACCGGAATTTCCTTTTTGGCCTCGAGAGCGGCACTATAGCACACCCGTCTCGCCTGTTCGCGACACTGTGAAACGATTTGTCATCGGGAGCACTCCCGACGGTGTGCCGTCCCCCACCAGCACAGCTCGAAATTGCCCATTTGCAGCATACTTTTGCAACACCTCTCCTTGCGCCAACTTGCTGTAGGCAGATTTTGCGCGACTGACTTGGCCACCAACTCGCTATCCCGTCGGTATCGGTAGCAGCGCGATCCGGCACAGCATCGCCCCGAACCGCCGCCGCGTCAGATGTCCTTCCGCCAGCAAAAGCCAGTAGTAGCGAGCATGTTTGACCAGCCGTCCTCCGGTCTTCACCAGCCGCTGTTGCAAACTGCTCAGCGACCAGTTCTCGATTCGCTTGGGCAACGTCAGTCGCCGCCACAAATTCCCCAGATTGTAGGCCAGGCGTTGGCCCGATCATACGGCGGTTTAGGTCAACTTCAAAAAGGAAAAGTTGTCTTAGTCGTCTGGAACATCGTAACCTGCGTTCGCGCGACCCCCGATTTCATTCCCTATTTCAATGAACTCGCCGCTCCGTATGGCAGCCGGATACTTGTCGATAGCGACTTTGATTGGGGCCAGGACCTGAAGCGCCTTTCCTCGGTTCTTCAGCAGCAGCAGATCGACTCCATCTGGATATCTTACGAAGGCTCAGCGAACCTCAAGCAACACGGCTTGCCTTACTTGCACCTCCTTTTGCCTCAACAGAAACCGTCCGGCTGGATCGCTATCAGTGAGTTCGAGATTAAGGAAAGACCTGCCGATTTCAGATGGCTGGAAAAGTACAAACCGGAGCGCATCGTCGCCAAGACGATTCGCCTATATCATTTCGATACAGCGCCGGCAGACAACTAACCCCTCGCCACTCGCCACTGCTTTTCAGTGTACCGTCTTGGTCTTGTGCGACATGTAATCCATCAGCAGATACTGGCCCAGGGTGTAGGGCGTGGTGAAGTAGGCTTTGCCGCGGCACATCTCGGTCACCTTCTGCACAAACTGGATGAGCCCGTAGTCTGAGGCGAGCATGAAGGTATTGATCAGGATTCCCGCGCGCTTGCACTTGGACACTTCTTTCAGCGTCTCGCTCACCACCAGCGGATCGAGTCCGAATGCGTTCTTGTAGATGCGGCCGTCTTCCAGGGTCAGCGCCGACGGCTTGCCGTCGGTGATCATCACGATCTGCTTCATGTCTTTGCGCTGCCGTTGCAGGATGCGTTGCGCCATGCGCAGGCCCTCGCGCGTGTTGGTGTAGTACGGCCCGACCTTGACGCGCGCCAACTGCGACAGCGGCAACTCCTCCGCCGAGTCATGGAAAAGCACGAGCGACAGCGAATCGCCCGGGTATTGCGTGCGGATGAGATGCGACAGCGCCATCGCCACTTTTTTGGCCGGCGTGAAGCGGTCCTCGCCATACAGGATCATGGAGTGGGAACAGTCGAGCAGGAGCACAGTCGCGCACGACGATTGGTACTCGCACTGATGCACCTGCAGGTCGCTGTACTCGATATTCAGCGGCAGGTGCAGACCCTCGCGCTGGATGGCGCTCGACAACGTGGCAGTAATGTCGAGGTTCAGCGTGTCGCCGAATTCGTAGGTCTTGGTTGCGCCACTGGCTTCGATGCCGGTGGCCTGGTCGCGGGTATCGTGGCGGCCAAAGTTCGATTTGCCGAGCGAGCCCAGCAGATCGCGCAGCGCGCGAAAGCCCAGGAAGTCGAGCCCCTTGTCGGTGATCTCGAAACGCGCCTGCGATTGCGCGTCACCGACTTGTCCACCGGCGGTCGAACTGCGCGAAGGATCGTGCGGCTGATCGACGTTGATGTAGTTTTCCTGCTCCATGCGCTCGATGAGCTGCTCGATCAGATCTTCCATCTGCTCGGGACTCATGTTCTCGATCTGCTCGCGCATTTGCTGGTCGAGCATGTCGCTGTTGAGCAGCGCCTCGGCGATGGCCTGGCGCAGGGCTTCGAGCGTCTGCTCCGCGTCCTTGAGGTCGTAGAAGTCCATGTACTGCTGCTGGAATCCGCTCTGCAGCAGGTAGTCGGAGAGCGCCTTGAGCAGGTCCTCCATGCTCATCTCAGAGGCGGGCTCGGGAACGTATTTTTTGTACTTGATGAATCTGGCCATTAGCTTTTAGCCATTAGCTCTTAGCTTTCAGCCGTCAGCTAAGAGTCTGTTACATGCGGCCTGCGGTCGAGCCTGCAAAACACGAGCGCCGTAGGTGCGACTTAACTTAGCCCAGCGCTTCAGCGCTGGGTGGGTACGAATATCACCCCGAGTCCCGTAGGGACGGCACAATCTCCCACTGGGTGTCGCCGCTACGCGGCTCGGTGGTTTTTCCACTTGACCGCGGGCTTACTCCCACGGCTAAAACAACTGCCGCCGGATCGCCACCATCGAGCGCAAAACCAGCGCTGGATGGGAACCCTGGCTCTCCGGCTCATTTGTAGCCGTCCAAAAGCGATACGAACCAGATCATCAGTCCCGGGATCGCTGTCAGTCGCCTGCTTCGCTTTTTCTCTGACCCCTTATCCCTAATATCTAGCCCCTGACCTCTAGCCGCTAGTTAAACGGCCTGCGCTGCCGACGAAATTCCCGCTCATCGTCCTCTTCCTCGCGGATGGGGCGCTTCTCGCGCGGCGGCTGCTTCTCGCCGGCGGTAAACATGCGCTCCTCGCTGCGTCCGATTTTCTTGTGCGCATACAGGCCTTCGAGGATGAACTCCGCGCCCGAGACTAGCACCTCCGACGGCTCTTTTCCGCTCAGTCCGAGGCCGCTCAACTTATCCAGGAGTCCCTGGATGCTGCGCAGCTTGTGCAGCATCTCCTGCGCGCTGGCGGAGTCGCGCATCTGGATCTCGCCACCCAGATCGAACCACTGCACCACCTGGTTCATGTTGCTGTTGCCGTGGAAATACTTGTCGTAGGTGCGGGCGACTGCGGCGCGAATAATCTCGCGCACCACATTGTCTGCGCCCTTCAGTTCGCCTTCGTATTCCAGTTCGAGTTTGCCGGTCATCGCCGGCAGCGCGGCGTAAATGTCGCCGATGCGCGGGACCACCAGCTTCTCGCCGGAACGAATGGCGCGCCGCTCGGCGTTGGAGATGACGTTTTCCGTGGCGCTGATGGGCAGCCGCTGGCTCACTCCGGAGCGCTTGTCGATGCGCTTATCTTCGCGGGCGATGAACGCAATCTGTTCGATCACCTGGCTCACGAACTCGGGAACCTGTAGCTGCAAGCCGTTGCGCGCGGTCCACGCTTCTTGTGCGGTGATGGCGATGCCTTCCTCGATGGTCGCCGGATAGTGGGTGCGAATCTCAGAGCCGATGCGGTCCTTCAGCGGCGTAATGATTTTGCCGCGCGCGGTGTAATCCTCAGGATTGGCGCTGAAGACCAGCGCCACGTCGAGCGGCATCCGCACCGGGTAGCCCTTAATCTGCACATCGCCTTCCTGCATGATGTTGAACAGGCCGACCTGAATTTTGCCCGCGAGATCGGGCAGTTCGTTGATGGCGAAGATGCCGCGATTGGCGCGCGGCAACAGTCCGTAGTGGACCGTGTACTCGCTACCCAGCTCGTGACCGCCCTTGGCCGCCTTGATGGGATCGATGTCGCCGATCAGGTCGGCGATGGTGACGTCGGGGGTCGCCAGCTTTTCCACGTAACGATCGGCCGCCGCCAAGTACGAAATGGGCGCGTCGTCAGGGTCGTTGGCCAGCAATTCGCGGCAGCGGCGGCAAATCGGCGCGTAAGGATTGTCGTGGATTTCGCAACCACTCAAGTACGGCACATGCGCATCGAGCAGCCCCGCAAGCGCGCGCAGAATGCGGCTCTTCGCCTGTCCGCGCAATCCGAGAAGAATAAAATTATGGCGGGAAAGTACCGCGTTCACGATCTGCGGCACCACCGTATCGTCGTAGCCGACGATGCCGGGAAAGATGGGCCCGCTGCTGCGCAGGCGCGCCATCAGGTTGTTGCGCATTTCGTCCTTGACGCGGCGGTTGCGCACCCGTTGCTCGGAAAACTGCGAGCTGCTGCGAAGCTCGCCCAGGGTCTGCGGAAGTTTGCTCAAAGGCTGGATACCTCCAGGGTTACGGCCGCCATCCTCGCAAGGCGGGCCGGATGATGCCGAATGTTCGTATTCTACGCCAGCGATGATTATGCCCGCGCGCGACGGTGAGCAGCCCAAAGGGGATTGTCGCGGCAGGAAAAAGGAGCGGTGAACATTGGGAGCAGGACACAGAGGGTGAGGCGTCGGGACGCAGTCGCCCTAGCTTTGCCACTGTGCAATCTGCACGAACTCCGGAACCGATCGCGCCGACATGGCGCCG
>PLBW01000150.1:0-2329 GCA_003135475.1 Acidobacteriaceae bacterium | reverse complement strand
GAAACCCATTTGGCCGAAGAAGTCGGGGATGCGCGTGAACAGGCAGATGCAGGTCACGCTCTGCCGCTTCGCCTCGCTCACTAGCGCCTCAACCAGCGCCCGGCCTGCGCCTTTGCCCTTGGCCTTGGCCGTCACCGTGATGGAGCGAATTTCCGCCAGGTGCATTCCGTACAAGTGCAGCGCGCCGCAACCGATGACCTCACCATCCAGCTCAACCACCACGAAGTCGCGAATGTTCTCGCAAATCTCCGCCAACGAGCGCGGCAGCAGGGTTCCGTCGGCCACGTGTACTTGAATCATCTGCTCGATGCCGATGGCATCGGGAAGGGTTGCGCTACGTGCCTGCATGGGCGGCTCCTGCGTAGATGGATAGCTTCTCCTTGATCGCTGCTAATGCCGTCCGAACCCGCAACGGCGCGGTCCCTCCCGGCACATCGTGTATCGCCAGGACTTCATCCAGCGACAACGCGCGGTACAGTTCGGCATCGGCTGCAATGCCACAGTGCGCGTAGTCTTCCTTCGACAGTTGCTCCAATTCGCAATTCTTCTCCAGGCCGAGCCGAACCGCTTGCCCCACCTGCTCGTGTGCCTGGCGAAACGGAACTCCCCGCCGTACCAGAAGTGCCGCAAGCGCCAGAGCGTTCATGAATCCGCCACTCGCCGCCTGCTGCATCCGCTCGCCGTCGAATGAAACCACCGCCAGAAATCCAGTCGCCACGCGCAACATNNATCCACAGCTCCGTGGCGTTGGCAAATACTCTTCCGGCCTTGCCGCGAACTAGTTCCAGCGCGTCCGGATTCTTCTTCTGTGGCATGGCGCTGCTACCCGTCGAAAATTGCTCCGGCAACTTCACGAAGCCAAACTCGGTGGTCGAGTACAGGACCAACTCCTCGGCCCACCGACTCAGATGCAACGCCACCAACGACAGCGCCTGCACAAACTCAATGGCAAAGTCACGGTCGCTGGTTGCGTCGATGCTGTTGGCAGTGGGCGAGTCGAACTGCAACTCGTTCGCCACGGCCTCGCGATCGAGCGGCAAAATTGTGCCTGCCACCGCTCCCGACCCCAGCGGACATTCGTTCAGCCGCTTGCGGCAATCGGCCAGCCTGTCCAGATCGCGCAGGAACATCTCAACATAGGCGAGCAGCCAATGTGCCACCAGAACGGGCTCCGCTCGCTGCAAATGCGTGTAAGCCGGCATCGCATTCTCGCCGGCGTCCTCCGCCTGCTTCACGAATTCGCCCAGAAATTCCAGCAGCGTTTGCGATATGGCGTCGATCTGCTCGCGCACATACAGCCGCAGGCCGGTCGCAACCTGCTCGTTGCGGCTGCGCCCGGTGTGCAGCTTGTAACCCACCTCACCGGCCAACTCCACCAGTCGCTTCTCGACGAAGTGGTGCACATCTTCGATTGTGGGATCGTCATCCTGGGGCACGCCTTCGCGCCCAATCTGGTTCAGAGCGGACAGGGTTGCCGTAAGCTCACGCTCATTCAGAACGCCCGCCGTTGCCAGCGCGGCAGCATGTGCCCGGCTCGCCGCCACTTCGTAAGGCAGCAGCGCACGGTCGAAGGGGAACGAGCGTTGCCATTGCTCGAAGTCAGGATTCTGCGCCTGGCCGAAACGGCCGGACCACATCTTCATTTCAAACTCTCCGCATGAACCAGCGCCCGCGAGCGCGCCGGCAGTCCCAGGATGCGAATGAAACCCTCCGCATCCTTCTGCTGGTAGCCCGCTCCCATGGTGAAGCTGGCAATATCGGGCCGGTACAGCGAGGTCGGCGATTGGCGGCCGGTGACGTCGATGTTGCCTTTGTAAAGCTCCAGCGTCACCTTGCCATTGACATCCTGCTGCGTGCTTTCCACAAAGGCCTGCAGCGATTCGCGTAAGGGCGTGAACCACAGCCCGAAGTACACGATTTCGGCATACTTCAGACCAATGTGTTGTTTGAAGTGCGACAGGTCGCGGTCCAGGCACAACGCCTCAAGCTCGCGATGGGCGGTGAGCAGCAGGGTCCCACCGGGCGTCTCATAGCATCCGCGCGACTTGATTCCCACGAACCGGTTTTCCACCAGATCAACGCGGCCAATCGCGTTGCGGGCGCCGATTTCGTTCAGCACCTCGACAATCGCTACTGGATCCAGAATGGCGCCATTCACCGCAAAGGGCACACCGTAGTTGAATTCGATTGTCACCTGTTCAACTTTATCGTCCGCTTCCTGCGGCGACTTTGTCCATGTCCAGGTAGTTGCGAGCGGCGGGTTGTTTGGATCCTCCAGTTCGCCGCCTTCATGGCTGACGTGCAGCAAATTGCGATCGCGGCTGTGGAT
>PLBW01000072.1 GCA_003135475.1 Acidobacteriaceae bacterium | reverse complement strand
GTGCGGGTCGAAGACGGAAGCAACTCCAAGCTCATGATTGGCGACATCACTCCCTTGGAGCAGGCCCAGCCCAAGCTGCCGCAACATTTGCGCATCAAGATATCTGTCGAAGACGTCTCGCCAGCGATGATCGACGAACTGCACACGCTTTGCTTGGAGCGCAGAGGCGCGGCGCGGGTGCTGTTCGACCTGGAACGTAAGGGCGACTTTACTGTGGTGATGGAGGCGGAAGGCTATAATGTTTTGCCGGACCGAACCTTCATCCACCGCGTGGAAGAATTATGCGGCCGCGGCAGCGTTCGGGTTGTTGATTGAGTACGATGACGTTGGAGCCAACGCAAGCCGGTACTGCTGGGACCCAGGAAGACGAAATTTCGCTTCTCCGCTCGGGAATTCTGCCGGCCATCGATTACTGGATCTCTGCGGTGGAGACCATCTATCGCGCGTCACAGACACGAAAAGACATCGATATGGAAGCTGCTTCAAAAGCGCAAGACGAGCTGGAACGCATCGAGAAACAGATTGAGCAACTAGAGAGCGCTGCCGGCGACAACCACGAAGCCCGCCGCCAGTTGCACGAAATGCACGGGCGGGTGGACGCGCTGCGGCGCCAGATGGCGGGCCAGCTCACGCCTTGGGAGCGTACCGAACTGGCGCGCCACCCCATGCGTCCTTATCCGCTGGACTACATTGAGCGCATGTTTTCCGATTTCAGCGAGATCCATGGCGACCGCGGTTTTTGGGACGATGCCGCCATGGTTTGCGGTATAGCGAACTTTCACGGACGGCAGGTGCTGGTGCTGGGTACGCAAAAGGGCCGCGACACCAAACAGCGCATCTATCGCAATTTTGGCCAGCCCAATCCGGAAGGCTATCGCAAGGCATTGCGCGCGATGCGGTTCGCGGAGAAGTGGCAACATCCGGTCATCGCCCTTATCGATGTTGTGGGAGCCTATCCGGGACTGGGCGCCGAAGAACGTGGCCAGGCGGAAGCCATCGCCCACAATTTGCGCGAGATGGCGCGGCTCAAAGTGCCGTTCATCGCCGCGATAACGGGTGAAGGCGGCAGCGGCGGCGCGCTGGCCATTGCCGTTGCCGATCGCGTGCTCATGCTGGAAAACAGCATCTACTCCGTCATCTCGCCCGAGGGTTGCGCCTCCATCATGTGGCGCGACTCCAATAAGAAGGAGATAGCCGCACAGGCCCTGCGCCTTACCGCCAAAGACAATTTGGAACTCGGTATCTGCGATGAAGTTATCCCTGAGCCGGCCGGCGGCGCGCACCACGACTACGACGCCGCGGCCAAACTTCTGGCGGATGCCCTCGAAAAGCACTTGGCGGAGCTGGAAAAAATGCCAACGCCCGCGCTGCTGGACGCGCGCTATAACAAGTTCCGCAACATGGCGCAGTACTTTCAGGTGGAGAGCACGCCGGCTTAATCGAATCGCGCTCACGCGGTTATGTCGTCCCCGAGGGACTGGATTTCTGTTTGCAACGTACCCACCGTTGAAACGGTGGGCTATCTTATTCCGTCCCGCACGGCGGGACTGCGACAGTACTGCGACAGAGCCCCATTTCCCGCCGCTTGCGCGCTGCCTTATAATGAAATGTTTGCCCACTGCAACATCCTTCTGTAGTAAGGGGTATTGATGGCCACAACCGAATTCGCAGTACACGGCGCCGAGCACGGCGCTGTGCGCGGGCCTGTCGTCAACGACTTCAGCATCCAGGTTGCAACCGTAAACGGCTCGGGATCGCAGAGCGCCAACACCGTTCTGCTGCGCGCCATTTTTCAGATGGGCGTCCCCGTCTCCGGCAAGAACATGTTCCCTTCGAACATTGCCGGTCTTCCCACCTGGTACACGATTCGAGCCAGCAAGAAGGGTTACATCGCCCGCAAGAAAGAGATCGATTTCCTGGTGGCGATGAATCCGGAGACCGCGCGGGAAGACACCATATCGCTGGCGTCGGGCGCCGCGGTGCTTTACGACGAGCCGCTGAAGCTGAACGAGCTGCGCTCCGATGTCACGTTCTACGCCGTGCCTTACGACAAGATTTGTGCCGCGGTCTGCTCCGAGTCGAAGCTGCGCAAGCTGGTCAAGAACATGATTTACGTCGGGGTGATGGCGCAGTTGCTCAAACTCGACATGGCCGAAGTGGAGAAAGCGCTGCGCAAGCAGTTCGCCAAGAAAGTCAAAGCTGCGGACCTCAACTGGAACGCCGCCAAGGCAGGCTACGATTACGCCGCCTCGTCGCTGACTAAGGCCGATCCGTTTACGGTTGAACGCATGAACAAAACCACCGGCATGATCATCATCGACGGCAACGCCGCGGCAGCGCTGGGCTGCATGTTCGCCGGCGTGACGGTGGTGACCTGGTATCCGATCACACCTTCCTCGTCGCTGGTGGAAACCCTCATCGATTACATGAAGGAATATCGTTTCGGAGCAGACGGTAAAGCTACTTTTGCCATCGTCCAAGCAGAAGACGAACTCGCGGCCATTGGCATGGTTCTGGGGGCGGGATGGGCGGGGGCGCGCTCCATGACGGCCACTGCCGGACCGGGAATTTCGCTGATGGCGGAGTTTGCAGGATTGGGCTACTACGTCGAGATTCCCGGCGTGATCTGGGACATCCAGCGCGTCGGTCCCTCCACCGGCCTGCCGACGCGCACCGCGCAGGGCGACATCGAGTTTGTGGCCAAACTCTCGCACGGCGATACTCGTCATCCCATGTTGTTGCCTTGCAGCGTGGCTGAGTGCTTCAGCATGGCAAGCGAAGCGTTCGACCTCACCGAGCAGTTGCAAACGCCGGTGTTCGTCATGTCCGACCTCGACCTGGGGATGAACAACTGGATGTCGGAGCCGTTTCAGTATCCCGAGAAGCCGCAGAACCGCGGCAAGGTCTTGACCGCGGAAGAGCTGGAACGTGCCGGCGGTTTCGCCCGATACAAGGACGTGGATGGCGACGGCGTCGGCTACCGCACTTTGCCGGGAACCGACCATCCGCAGGCAGCGTGGTTCGCGCGCGGTAGCGGACACAACGAGAACTCCGGCTACAGCGAACGGCCTGACGACTACGCCAACAACATGGACCGTCTGGCGCACAAGTTCGAGAACGCACGCACTCTTGTTCCCAAGCCGGAGGTAGTGCGCAACGACGGAAACGAGGTTGGGATCATTGCGTACGGGACCTCGCATCACGCTGTCGTCGAGACCCTCGACCAACTGCAAAGCGAATACGGAGTAAAGGCCGATTACCTGCGCCTGCGCGCATATCCGTTCACCAGCGAGACGCACGACTTCGTGGCTGCGCACAAGCGGATTTACATGATCGACCAGAACCGCGACGCGCAGATGCTGCAATTGTTGAAGCTGGACATCGCGATCGAAGAGATCGGCAAGCTGCGCAGTGTCCGCCACTACAACGGATTGCCGATCGACGCGCGCTCCATCACCGACGACATCATCACTCAGGAGGGCAAGTAAATGGCGACCACAGCCGCTCCACAGCCCAAGACGAACCGCATCGGACTCACAGTGCTCGACTATCGCGGAGGCAAGACCACGCTGTGCGCCGGGTGCGGCCACAATGCCATCTCCGAGCGCATCATTGACGCGTTCTACGAGATGGGTGTCGCGCCCGAGCGGGTGATCAAGGTGTCGGGAATCGGCTGCTCGTCGAAGAGCCCGGCGTACTTCATGGGCCGCTCGCACAGCTTCAACTCGGTACATGGCCGCATGCCGTCGGTCACCACGGGCGCGGTGCTGGCGAATTCGAAGATCGTCGCCCTGGGCGTCAGCGGCGATGGCGACTCGGCTTCCATCGGCATCGGTCAGTTCGTGCACCTGATGCGCCGCAATCTGCCGATGATCTACATCATCGAAGACAATGGCGTCTATGGGCTGACCAAAGGACAATTCTCGGCGACCGCCGATCTCGGCTCCAAGCTGAAGACCGGCGTCATCAACGATCTGCCGCCCATCGATACCTGCGCGCTGGCCATCATGCTGGGCGCAACCTTCGTAGGCCGCTCCTTCTCGGGCGACAAGCGCCAGTTGCAACACATGCTGAAAGCTGCGCTTGCGCATCGCGGCACGGTGATGCTCGACGTGATCTCGCCTTGCACCACCTTCAACGATCACGAAGGCTCGACCAAGTCCTACAAGTTCGTCAAGGACCACGAAGAGCCGTTGCACGATTTGAACTTCGTCCCCCACTTCAACGAAATCGATGTGGAGTACGACCCTGGCACCAGCATTAACGTCACCATGCACGATGGTTCGTCGCTGCGGCTGCGCAAGCTGGAAGAGGACTACGACCCCACCAATAAAACTGAGGCCGTGAAGCGCGTCATGGAGTCGCACGATGCCGAGGAAGTGCTCACCGGCGTGCTGTATTTGAACACCACCGCGCCCAACTTCATCGACATGATCAACATGACCGATCAGCCGCTGGCGACCCTGCCGGAGAGCGTCACTCGCCCCTCGCGCGCTGTGCTGGACGAGTGCATGGAAGCGCTGCGATAGGGCTTTAGCAACCTGACACTGGGGGAACAGGCGCGGCGCCACTTGTGGGGTACCCCCCTCCCCCCTCCGTCTCGCAAAATATTGAAAACACAGGGCTGGCTGCAGGAATTCCTCGCAAAATATTGCATTCAGGGAGTTTACAGGCAAAATATTGGATCGCAAAGACTTACGGGCTGCTGGGAAGGGGTGGGGGAGCCCTGCGGAAGCGCGGTTTGGCAGTTCGAAGGTCATCACGTGACGTTACCAAACCCAATGCAGACACAAAAAGGCAGGAGCGCCGGGCGCGGCGGATCCTGCCCTACAGCCCGAGTATGGGTCCGCTCGGCAACGCCGTCAAGTTACGAAAGTAGCAGGGTTGGCAATGGCGCACCGAATACGCAAAATCCAGCCCCGCAACCGGGTCCCAGTTCCAGCGTTACTGCCCCGGAAACGGTGCACCACTGGTTCCTTGCTGATACTATATGTGATATCATTTATCGTTCGACGAAGACGCTAGGTCGTTGTGAAGGGGAGACGGTAAGAACAATATGATAAGCCTACGAGGTAGGAATGGCCGCTCTCGAGAAAGTCATAGAAAGGATTTGCCAGATTGCGGAACGCCGAAACAACACGACCACTTCTGACATTGAGTGGGTTGTGAATCAATTACGCGAGCACGGGTTTCAAGTCAGGGAACCTAGAAGGACGCGCCACGGTGTCCTTTACGGAGTCGGACCGGTGCGGTTCATGGTCTGCACACACAATCCCGGCAGCAAGCAGGTCAAGGGTTGCTACGTGGACGATTTTCTGAATGCAATGATGGAGCTAGGCTTATATGAGGAGTGAAGTCACTAAAAAGCGGGATTACTATCGCACTCTTCCGTATGGAATCATCCTGCGCAAGGACGAAGAGGGCGACTGGGTTGCCAGGATTAAGGAATTGCCCGGTTGTACCGCCCACGGCAATACCCAAATCGAGGCCTTGGAGAGGTTGGACGAGGTGATGGAAGCATGGCTTGAGGACGCGCTAGCGAGCGGTGCAGCGATTCCTGAACCTCGCATTGCGGAGAAACTTCCCAGCGGCAAATGGCTACAGCGAGTTCCCAGGTCCTTGCACAAGAAACTCGTCGAAATGGCTGACCGGGAGGAGATAAGTCTCAATCAGTTGGTTACATCAATACTCTCAGAAGCCGTTGGCCGGCGAAGCGGCGCTGGGCAGAGCCTTGCGACTGAGTTCCAGAAACGACAAATGGATGATCTCATGATTCACAGAGCGAAGCGGCACCAGCGTTCCGTCTCGCTTGAGTAGGTTGAGATAGGCCGGGTGCGGGTGCCCACCCTTCTCGCCGCTTTTGGCGAGAGGGTGGGTACCAAATCCTCACTTCAGCGATGCCATATCGATCACGAAGCGGTATTTCACGTCGCTGCGCAGCATGCGCTCGTAGGCTTCGTTGATCTTCTGGATCGGGATGATTTCGATGTCGGAGGTGATGCCGTGCTGGCCGCAGAAATCCAGCATTTCCTGGGTTTCTGCGAGGCCGCCAATCAACGAGCCAGAGAGCTGCCGCCGCGCAACAATGATGCTGGATGCGGACAGCGCCAGCGGCTTTTCCGGCGCTCCCACCAGCACCAGCGTTGCGTCGCGTTTCAGCAGGTTGAGATAGGCGTTGATGTCGTGCTCGGCCGAAACCGTGTCGAGAATGAAGTCGAAGCTGTTGGCGTGCTTCTCCATCTGCGCCGGATCTTTGGAGACCACTACTTCATGCGCACCCAGGCGCTTGCCGTCCGCGGTCTTGTGAGCGGAAGTGGTGAACAGGGCGACATGCGCGCCGAAGGCGCTGGCAAGCTTCACTCCCATGTGGCCCAGTCCGCCCAATCCAACGATGCCGACCTTCTGGCCTTTGCGGACATTCCAGCGCCGCAGGGGCGAGTAGGTGGTGATGCCGGCGCAGAGCAGGGGCGCGGTTCCTGCCGGATCCAGGTTCGCGGGAGGACGCAGCACAAACGCTTCGTCCACCACAATCGTCTTGGAGTAGCCGCCGTAGGTCATGCCGCCGAGATGCTTGTCTTCGCCGTTGTAGGTGAAGGTCGGTACGGACTCGCAGAACTGCTCCAGGCCGGCCTGGCAGCTTGCGCAGGTGCGGTCGGAATCAACCATGCAGCCGACTGCGGCGAGGTCGCCCTCCTTGAATTTGCGCACCTGGGCGCCGGTCTTGACCACGCGGCCGATAATCTCGTGACCGGGCACGACCGGGTAAGTGGTGTTGGTCCATTCGTTGCGCACGGTGTGCAAGTCGGAATGACACACGCCGCAGTAAAGGATGTCGATTTGTACGTCTTGGGGGCCGGGCTCACGGCGCTCGAAGGAAAATGGCTGGAGGGGTGAAGTAGAGGAATGGGCTGCGTAGCCGGTCGTTTTTATGCGTCCTTGGCGCTGTACCGGCCTCTCAGAAGTGAGAACATCAACTGCATGTGCCATGATAAGTTCCTTTCTATCCAAAAATTCTCAGAAACGAAGAGGCGATGAATGGTTGCCCCGCCGGGGGGAAACTCGAAACCATCTCATAAATAGCGGGCGGCCCAAAGCGAAGTACCTCAGGGGCTAAAGCCCAGTCCGTAACGGGCCATTTGCGGCACGGCTGAAGCCGTGCCCTGACACAAACCGATTTATGAGACAGCTTCTGGTTATCAGACCATTAGATTCCCTGCGAGGCTATCGGTCACATCTTTAGAAGTCAAAATTCCTGGGGACTAAATTCCGACACTGGGGGGATCGGCTTTCTGAAGATATGTGAGAACGCCTGCCGTCCCTACGGGACTCGGATCTGTTTCCCAGTTTACCCAGCACTCCACCTGCGGCTCCGTACTGGGCTAAGTTCTTTCGCGCCTTCGGCGGCGCATTTTCGACTAGCCGGCTATGGCTCGTTTCCAGCGCCTGCGGTACTATTCGTGCATGGCTAAGTCGCTCCAATTCGAAGTTCCGTGTCCCTGTTGCGGTGCGTTGCTGAAGATCGATAGCGACACCAAAGCCGTGATTGCGCACACGCCCAAGGCAGTTCCCAAAACCTTCGAGGACCTGGAGTCGGCGGCCCGCGCCATGAAAGACCAGGACACTCGCAAGGAGTCCATCTTTCGCCAGTCCGTGGAAGCGCAGAAGCACCAGGGCGATCTGCTGGAGAAAAAGTTTCAGGAAGCGCTCAAGCGCGCCAAGGAAACCCCCGATACCGGCAAGCCCATTCGCGACTTCGATCTGGACTGAACGGAAGCATTCAGCACTCAGCACTCAGCTAAAGCGTTTGCAACGGCGCACCAGCTTGTTTTGCTGACACCTGGCCACTAGCCGCTGACTACTCGCATCGTTGTTGCTGAGTGCTAGTTGCTAACTGCTGCCCCCCGCCTTCGCCGCTCTTTTCTTGCGTTGCGTCGGATGCACAAACCAGGCGATGGCGATGCTGAACAGGTACAGCACAATCATGGGTGCGGCGAAGATGCACATGTTCATGATGTCGGTGGTCGGCGTAATAATGGCGGCGATGATGAAGATCACCAGGATGGAATAGCGGAAGTTGCGCCACATCCAGCCCGCAGTGAGGATGCCCATCAGCGAGAGGAAGAACACCAGGATCGGCATCTCGAAGACGAGGCCCAGCCCGGCGATGATGGTCAAGAACAGGTCAGTGTATTCGCCAACGGTGATCATCGGCTTGAACTGGATGCTCCAGCCAATCAGGAAATCCAGGGCCGCCGGATAGACCATTTTGTAGCCGAAGAAGCCGCCCGCCAGAAACAGTCCCACCGTGCTGAACATGAAGGGCAACACGTAGCGGCGTTCGTTGCGGTAAAGGCCCGGCGCGATGAACGCCCACACCTGGTAAAGCACGAACGGCGAGGCCACAAAGATTCCCGCCAGAAATGAAATCTTCAAGTACATGTTGAAGGGATCGGTCGGATTCAGGTAGACCAGTTGCGTGTCCATCTTGTGATTGGCCAGGGCGGTCACGATGGGCTTCTGCATGATGGCGAAGATCTGCTCATGGAACCACCAGCAGACGCAGAAGCCCGCCACCACGTAGAGAAAACTGTAGATGATGCGACGGCGCAGCTCCTCCAGGTGCTCCAGGAAGCTCATGCCGGTCATTTCCTCGGAGGCGCGCTTCTGTGCCGTTTCCACGACGGGGCTAGGCATCGGGACTTGACCTGGCAGGTGTGGGGGCCTCGTTCATCGAAGGTAAAGCCGGGAGTTCCGGTGGCATCGGCTCAGCTTCGGGTTCAGAGATCGCATCGGGGCTGCTGCGGCTAACAACCCCAANNAGGCAGGATGGCCGGCTCCCACGACTTCTCCGGCGGTAACGCCTTCGCCGCCTCAGTTTGCTTCCTGGCGCGTTCATCCAGCTCAATGTTCATCATCTCGGTTTCGAGTTGGTTCTTGAACTCGTTGCTGGCGCGTTTGAACTCGGCCATATATTTCCCCAACTGGCGGGCCAACCCGGGCAAGCGCTTGGGGCCGACGACCACCAGTGCCAGCAGAAAAATGAAGATCATCTCTGGCATGCCAAGATTCATGGGATCATCATAAATGCGGGGGTAGTTTTTCACCACAGCGATGGCATGGCAGACGGCCTCGCTGCCTTGCTCACCATCCCCCTGCTTTACCGTCTGTTACGAAGGCGGGGACTAAACGGATTTCGCACCCTTCGTGGGGAACCAGCATCCAAACTAGCGGCTGATCTGAGGGACTCGGGGTGAACTAAAGTGCATGATATACTGCCTGAAAGTCTCGCTCCGGTGCGCATACCTTGAAGATTCATCCCCGGCCAGCCGAAGGAACAAACATGGCAAATAGTTCGCGTCGCTCCGCCGTTCTCATCCTCAGCATCATTCTGGCTTGCGGTTGTGTAGGCGTGGTTTTTGGCCAGCGCCTCACCTCAGCCGCTCCTTCCGGCGACGGCGACATCCGCGACAGCCTGCGCAGTTTTACGCAGGTTTACGAAGTCGTGCAGCAGAACTATGCCGAACCGGTCAGCCCCGATAAGGCGATCTACAACGGGGCGATTCCGGGCATGTTGCGGGTGCTGGATCCGCACTCAAACTTTTTCGATCCCAAAGCTTATGCGGCGTTGCGCGAGGAGCAGCGCGGCAAGTACTACGGGGTGGGTATGCAGGTCGGTCCCCGCAACAACAAAGTCATCGTGATCGCGCCCTTCACGGGCGCGCCGGCGTATCGGGCGGGTATCCGGCCGGGCGATATCATTATCGCAGTGGACGGCAAGCCTACCGACAACATGACAACCAGCGATGTTGCCGAGTTGTTGAAAGGGCCCAAGGGTACCGCGGTCAAGATTACGATGCTGCGCGAAGGCTCCGACAAGCCGCTGGACTTTACCGTGGTGCGCGACGAGATCCCCCGCTACAGCGTTGACGTGCATTTTGTAATCCGTCCGGGTATCGGCTACATCCACGTCTCCGGATTTCAGGAAACCACAGAAAAAGAAGTGCGCGACGCGCTGGATGAGCTGGGCGACATTCACGGGCTGATCCTCGACCTGCGTCAGAATCCCGGTGGACTGTTGAGCGAAGGCGTGGGCGTGGCGGACCAGTTCCTGAAAAAGGGACAAGTCATCGTTTCCCATCACGGGCGAGCTTCAGCGGAGAAGGTTTACAAAGCTGCCCACGGCAACGGAGGCAAGGATTATCCGTTGGTGGTGCTGGTGAACCGCGGAACGGCTTCGGCGGCGGAGATCGTCGCGGGCGCTATTCAAGACCATGATCGGGGACTGATTGCCGGTGAGACCACATTCGGCAAGGGTTTGGTGCAGACCGTGTATCCGCTGTCGGAGAATACCGGACTGGCGCTGACGACAGCGAAGTATTACACGCCGAGCGGACGCCTGATCCAGCGCGATTACAGCAGCATCTCGCTTTACGACTATTACTATAACGATCGCAACAACGACGCCAATAACGCCAATCACGAAGTCAAGATGACCGACAGTGGCCGCACCGTTTACGGCGGCGGCGGCATCACTCCCGACGTGAAGATCCCGCCGGCGAAAACCGACAAGTTCCAGGACGCGCTGCTGGAGAAATACACCTTCTTCAACTTCGCCAAGCACTACGTCATCAACCACAAAGTCGACAAGCAATTTGAAGTTGACGATGCGGTGATGCAGGACTTCCGCAAGTTCCTGGATGAACAGAAGACCCCCTTCAGCGAGGCGGACTTGGCGGCGAACGGCGATTGGATCAAATCCAATATCAAGGCCGAACTGTTCATCAACGAATTTGGTCAGCAGGAAGGCATGAAGGCACATGCCGAAAACGACCCGGCTGTGGCCAAGGCGCTGGAACTGCTTCCCCAGGCCAAGCAGTTAGCCGACAACGCCAGACGGATTATTGCGCAGCGCAATAACGCCAGGCT
>PLBW01000119.1 GCA_003135475.1 Acidobacteriaceae bacterium | reverse complement strand
CATTATCTTGGAGCATCTACAATTCTGTTCATCTCACTGGCAGCGCTGGCGCCTGACAGGTAAGATTGAAGTATCAAGTTCGCCGCGAAAAGGATAGATGCCGGTTAGCCGCGGCGAGCATAATCATATGGCGACCTTCTAGTGCATTGCCGGGCCACGTTGAGCTCTCCAAGGATGACCACTCCATCACGATCGCTGGTGATCCACGCTCTTTTCAAGAGCGCGGTTCTGCTCGTGTGGATGCTGCCGCTCTGCGGTTTTCTCTGGGCCTCCGTGCCCAGCGACGCTCGAACCTACTCGATCAATCTCTCGGTGATCGACGAAAACAACCTGCCCGTTCCCGATGCGACGGTTGAGATTCGCTCCACCGGCGCGCTCATAAGCACCTCCACGACCAGTGCTACGGGAAAAGTAACGCTCGCGCTCAACGGCGCTGCAAGTTATTCGCTGCGCGTTCAAAAGAAAGGTTACCTGCCGAATGAAACCACCTTGGAGGTCAGCGACAGTAACGCCGCTCAGGACATTGACGTTGTCTTAAGTGCAGCGGCGCTGAGCGAGCAGAGTGTCGAAGTCAAAGGCGAAGCCTCCAATCCGGTCACGGAAACCGCGGGCATTCAATCCACCCTGCCTATCGCTCAGGCCAAGAACAGCGCCGTACGCCCCGCCACTCTCGCGGACGCGCTGCCTCTCATACCGGGCATCGTGCGCGCCAAGGATGGCAGCGTGCGCATCGCCGGCTTGGGTGAGGACCACAGCGCCTTGCTGGTCAACTCCGTCGATGTCACCGATCCCGCCACCGGGAGCTTCGGCCTCAGCGTGCCTATCGATAGCGTGCAGACCGTCGAAGTGGCTGAGATGCCGTACCTGGCGCAGTATGGGAAGTTCACCGCCGGTGTGGTTTCAGCCGAGACGCGTCGCGGTGGTGACAAATGGGATTACAGCTTGAACGATCCCTTTCCCGATTTCCGCATCCGCAGTGGGCACCTGGAGGGACTCGTCGACGCCTCTCCCCGATTCAATCTGAGCGGGCCTTTGGTCAAGGACAAACTCTATTTCGTTGAGGGCTTTCAGTATCTCTTCAACAACCAGGAGGTGATGACGCTTCCCTATCCGCAAAATCTCACCCGCTCAAGCGCCTACAATTCGTTTACCCAGCTTGACGCCATTCTGTCTGCCAGGCAGACCCTGACCGCGAGCTTCCATTTCGCGCCGCACAGTTTGCAATATGCCAGCCTCGACTACTTCAATCCCCAGCCGGTGACGCCGGATGCGAACTTCCACGAATCCACCGCGACGCTGACCCATCGCTGGCAGATCGGCGACGGCCTGCTGCAAAGCACATTCGCCGGCACGGGAGTTTCCAGCGAAGTCTCGCCCCAGGGCAACGCCAGCATGGTGCTGACACCGCTGGGCAACCAGGGAAATTATTTCAGCTACAACTCCCGCAGCGCCACTCGCTTTGTGTGGATGGAGCAGTGGACGCCGCGCACCTTGCACTTCCACGGCCAACACATGTTCCAGATCGGTTCTGTAATCGGGCACAGTGAGAACGAGGGCCACTTCCTGGGCAATCCGGTGAGCTTGCTGGATGCCAACGGACGGCTGCTGCAGACGATTGATTATGCCGGCGGCAAGCCCTACAAAGTCGCCGATACGGAACCTGCGGTGTACGCTCAAGATCACTGGATCCTGAACTCGCACCTGGCGGTTGATGTCGGGCTTCGCCTGGAAGGCCAGACCATTACCTCTACGACGAGGGCGGCGCCGCGCACCGGGTTGGTGTGGTCGCCGGGCAAGTCCGGCAAGACCGTGCTCCGCGGCGGCATCGGCATTTTTTATGACTCGGTGCCGCTGGATGTCTATGCCTTCAACAGCTACCCCGATCAACTCATCACCACCTACAACGCGCTGGGCTTGCCAGTCGGGCCGCCGGTGCGCTATCTCAACATCACCGGCCAGGCGGCGGAATCGAACTTCCCGTTCATCGATCGCAAGTTAAGGAGCGGGAACTTCGCTCCGTATAGCACAGCTTGGAACCTCGAATTTGAACGAACCGTAAAGCGATGGTTGGTGGTCCGCGCGAAATACCTGCAAAGCCACGAGCAGGACATGATCACGCTGCAACCCGAGGTCGTTCAGGGCCAGCCTGCCTTCGTGCTCAATTCCTCCGGATGGGCGCAAACTCGGCAGGCTGAGTTCACCGCCCGCATCGGGTCCGCCTCGCCGCGCCAGTTCTTCTTCTCCTACGTGCGGCAGTATGCGTACGGTAACGTCAACGACGCCAGCGCCTACCTGGGAAATTTTCCTTCGCCGGTGATTCAACCCAACCTGATCGCCAGCTTGCCCAGCGAAATACCCAACCGCTTCCTGCTGTGGGGAAGCTACGGTAAACTGCCGAAGAAAATCACGTTGTCGCCGCACGTCGAGTACCGCAACGGATTTCCTTATCAGCCGACGAATGTATATCAGCAGTACGTGGCTGTGACCGGCCCTCAGTACCGTTACCCGAATTACTTCTCGGCGGACATACGCGTGTCCAAAGATGTGCAGGTGAATCCGCAGCACGCGGTGCGGCTCTCGCTGACGGTCCGCAACTTGACCGACCATTTCAATCCGCTGGAAGTGCATTCCAACTTCGCCGATCCCCTGTACGGAACGTTCTTCGGTAATTACGATCGCAAGTTCCTGTTCGATTTCGACTTCCTGTACTGAGACCCGAGGTTCGAGCGCGGGGCCGCCTTAGTCCACATTTCCGATTTGAATCTGAGCAACTGAGTTTATGATGCCCCTGGAAGCCTTGATTCATGCGGGTTTCAACATGACCGAGGCGCTCCGGAGGTGCAGTATGCACAAATGGGGCAATTTTGGGCTGTACTGGTGCGGATGGAAGACCGTCGGGAGTGCCCCGATAAGAAAATCGTTTCACGGTGTCGGGAACGGGCGAGACGGGTGTACTATGGTGCCGTTTTCGAGGTCAAAAAGGAAATCCCGATTGATCTCAATGCCCACGACTGATTGTCGCTGACCCAATGTCTCTGGAGGTCAGCACTTAAGCACTTGCTTAGGAAGGACGCGCGGTTATGAACAACTTGGAGAAGTTCGTTCCATTAGCAACTGCAATCATCAGTGCTGCTGCCCTCCTTGGCGGCTATATATATCAAAAAGACAAAGAAAAGCAAGCAGACATCCGGAAGACGAGGCAAGAAATCTATTCACGTCTAATCACTAATATCACACAGAGGATCCACTTCCTTGACCGTATTCAGCAGTTACCTGAAGTGCAAGAGGCGAAGGGTTACGAGGAGCAATACCTCGTGGCTATCAAGGATCCGGAACTGTCGCAAAACGTCAGCGACCAGAAAGAAATCGCTGCTCTCCTCTGCTTGTATGGGACGGATGATGCAATTAAAGCCTACGTGAACTATCTTGCAGAAGGATTTACCGAATACATGCACCCAAGAGCGAAAACCGCCGACCTAGGCACACTCATTTTGGCCTTGCGGAAGTCGATTTATGAGGAGACACGTATTACATCTGGCGAATCTAATCTGGCGATATGGAATGATATAGACAGCTTCAAGAAACTCAAAAAACTCTCCCAAACAAAGTAGCGAGGGCCGAATGCAAAGTAGGTCTCGATCCTGTTCTGCGTGCTCAGCGAGCAAATCTCGACTTAGAGCAGTTCCGCAATAGATGTGTCCGGTTTGGGCGGGTAGTGCGGGCCTTCAGCCGGCTCCCCAATTCGCGCCGCTTTTGCGCGAATTGGCGTGGGAGGCCCGCGTATCGGACAAGAAGAAAAATCGCTTAAGCCACACTACCCGCGCGGGCGGATACACTAATCCCGGAACCGCTTGTCACCGGCTGGTCATCTCGCCAACAAGCGAGCGATAGTTTCCAGCAGCACTTCAGGAGATTCGCCTTTGGGCAGGAACCCATCGGCAAATTCGATTCCCTCGGGGGTGTCGGAGGCCGCCGAGACAATAAGGATAGGTACGTGCGGCTTGATGGTCTTCATCTCGCTGGCGATTTCTGTGCCCGTTTTGTCAGTCAGGAAGTGGTCGGCGATCACCAGATCGACGCCATCGCGCTTGAATAGTTCTAGCCCCTCTTCGCCCGAAGCGGCGGTTACCACTTCGTAGCCTGCGATGGTAAGCAGAAGCTTACGAACTCGCAGAGCAATCTCGGCGTCGTCGATACACAGAATCGTGGGCCGGACGGAATCCGGAGATAAGGGTCTCATGGGCGCACCGCTGAATGAAGCAACTATACTCCACGCCGCAAGCGAACCATAGAGGGTCCGCAGAATATAGTTACATCCCAGGTGCGGGTATCGGAAAAACCTTTGCTGCAGGAGAAATGGAAGCGCGCAAAGGCGCTTACCTCTTTACCGTGTGGCCGCCCCGGCATAATAACAAGTTTGGGATTGCTTACCGCTATAGGGGTCCTTCGACTTCGCTTGGCTGTCGCCTCGCTCCGCTCAGGATGACACTGTAATGGCTGAGTGCTGATTGCTGATTGCTGATTGCTAGTTGCTAGCTGCTACCCCAGCAACCTCGCCGCCTCTTTCGCGAAGTAGGTCAGCACGATGGATGCGCCGGCGCGCTCGATGCACAGCAGCGACTCCATCATGACTCGTTCGTAGTCAATCCAGCCGTTGAGTGCGGCGGCCTTGATCATGGCGTACTCGCCGCTCACCTGGTACGCCGCCAGCGGCACATCGAAGCGCAGCCGCGCCTCGTGCAGCACGTCGAGATAAGGCATGGCCGGCTTCACCATGATCATGTCGGCGCCTTCCTCAAGGTCGAGCTCGATCTCGCGCATGGCCTCGCGCAGGTTGGCGGGGTCCATCTGGTAGGAGCGGCGATCGCCGAAATGCGGCGCCGAATCGGCGGCTTCGCGAAACGGCCCATAGAAGCCGCTGGCAAACTTCGCCGCGTACGAGAGGATGGGAATGTTCTGATAGCCGGCGGCGTCGAGCGCAGTGCGGATGGCATCCACCCGGCCATCCATCATGTCGGAGGGCGCGATGATATCCATGCCCGCCTTGGCCTGCGCCACTGCGGTACGCGCCAGCAGCTCAAGCGTGGGATCGTTGAGGATCTCGTAATCCGCGGCCGCCAAGGTAGCGACGGCCGGAGCGGTAGCCAGCGCAGTCGCCGTCGTGGCGCCGCCCGGCTTAGGGAAACGAATCGCGATCGCTCTCTTGCCTTGCGCCTCGAGTTCGGAAATGAACTCGGCCACCTCTTTGCTTGCGTCCGTCTCCTGGCCGGCCACGATGCCGCAGTGGCCGTGCGACATGTATTCGCACAGGCACACATCGCCCATCAGCAGCAGGCCGGGAACTTCGCGCTTGATGGCGCGCGCCGCCTTCTGCACGATCCCATTGTCGGACCAGGCATCGCTGGCAACTTCGTCCTTCGACTCCGGCAGTCCGAAGAGAATGACGCTGGGGATGCCCAGCGACTTCACTTCGGCGCACTCCTTCACCACCTCGTCCACTGAAAGATTGAAGACGCCGGGCATGGAGCGCACTTCCTTGCGCACGCCCTCTCCCGGGCAGACGAACAGAGGATAGACGAAGCCTTCGGGACTGAGCCGGGTTTCGCGGACAAACGAACGCATCGCTTCGGTGCGACGCAGGCGGCGGGGACGATCGGTTGGGAATGGCATAACAGAAAATTTTAGCACCGTCAGAGTGGCGCGGAAGCGCTAAAATCGCAGGGAAAAAGAGTTGGCGGAATTGTGATCGGAATCACTGCAAACCAGTAGCCAGTAGTCAGTAGTCAGTCATCAGCCATTAGAGTGTCATCCTGAGCGACGAGTCCGGTCGCCGTGCGACCGGACGAGGAGTCGAAGGACCCCTATAGCTGGCACTTTGCCCCCGATATCGCAAACCTTCCTCAATCTCCCGCCGCATTCTGCTCGCGAAAGAAGTACAGCATATCGAGCGCAACCGTTTCCGCGCCAACTTGTCGCAGCATGGTGGTGACCTGTCCGCGATGGTAGGTGCCGTGATTGACCACGTGCTGCAGCAGTTGCACCAGCGGCGTGGAATAGGGGGTTCCGGACATATCTTTGAAGTGGAGTGGAGCGTGGAGCGTGCTATCGCTTAACGTGCTGAGAAATTCCTGCCGTTCCCGCTCAATCGAGTCCCCGAACGACTTCAACTCCGCTAGGGTCGTCAGTTCACGCGGGGTGGGTATTCCTCCCGGCGATAGCGCCTTCCAGGTTGCGCTGGTCACATTCGGGTCGGGCACGGTGGCGCGCGGCGACGCGCCCTGCCATCGCTTCAGCCAAAGCCACTCCGCAAACAGGATGTGGAATACGGTTTCCAGGATCGACGTGAAGCTGCTGCGTACCTCGGTGGCGAGTTGTTGCTGGTTCAGTTTTTCCAAAGCGGAAAACAGGCGCTGGTTGCTCCAGCGATTGTAGGCGTAGAGCGTTTGGATATCGTCGAGGTCCATCGTTCCAGTTTACAGTTTTCGACGGCCTCGCAACCAGTTGCGAGCGCAAAGTCCGGATTTGCCTTCATCGCCCAAACCCGGTGCAGTAGCGCATCTTCAACCTTCCATCCCACATTGTGGGACGCTAAGCCCGAAGCGCGACACAATCATAGCTCGGCACAGGAGTGCCGGATTTACTCTCCCCCGTGGTGCATGGATGGTCCTTCCGGCGCTGCCGCCGTGGTAAAGCCGCCCTCGCTGAAATTGCCGATGTAGGCGCTGCGCCGTCCATGGGTGCTCCATTGCGATCCCAGTCCATCGCCGGCGAACTCATCGGTCAGCGCCACTGCCGAGGTTGCGTGGTCCACCTTGGCCAGCGGCGGATAGTAGTCGGCCTCGTTACCGCAGATGTGATCATGGTGGTTGAGCGGGCGGGTCACGATGGTCGCCAGATGTCCGGCGCGCAGCACGGCATGTCCAGTGTGAGGGTCGCCAGGCACATCAAGAATCACCGGCGCGTATTCGACGCGGGCAACGTTTTCCAGCAACTTGCCGCCCTGGTGTTTGGCGAGGGCGATCAGCGCCTGCCGTTGCTCCGGGTTGGCCGCATCGTCCACCATCAATACTGCCTGCGCCGGATAAGGCTCGCCATAGGGATCGCCCAGCGTGGCCCGCGCGCGCACGGCGGCCGCGACCGTCAGGCCGTCGAGCTTTACGCCATTCCACGAACCATCCTGCACGTGCCAGGCCAGCAGCGCTTGATTGCCGGTGAGACCAGCCTCCCCGTTGGCGAAGCATTGCGCCACGTAAACATCGGTAGAGCGCGACTCGATATAGTCGCCGCGAATTTGTTGGGCTTCAACGGTTGCGGCAACAACTAGAAGAACACAAAACAGCAGAACAACTTTACGCATGGGTGTGGGACTCCTCAACCCCGGTTGTGAGCATTTTAGTTCAATTGAGAAACTAATCAATGCAATCCTGAAGTTTGAGTGTGTTCTCTTTTGAACAGACGGCTCAAGCCTCCACCCGTCATTCTTCTTAAAGACGGGCTTACGCATATCCGATGCCCGCGCCAAGAAGTGGCGCACCCAGCGGCGACTTGTCAAGCGTTCCGTCCAGGCTGCCGCCAACCCTATAAGTCGGCCCTTGAAGGAGAATTTCAAAATGAGTATCGAAACGATTTTAGTTATCGTCCTGGTTGTGTTTTTGCTTGGTGGAGGCGGTTGGTACTGGGGCCGCGGGCGCGCTTAACGCGACCGGTTCTGGAACGGAAATAGCCGCTCTGGAACGCGACCTGGCATGTAGCTTAACAGCTCCGCCACCCAGTCAACGACTGACGCGAAATCGAGTCTGATTCTCGTTCATGGCAATTCCGTCGGGGCGGGTAACGAAGGTCCCGCTCCTTAATTCCTTAATTAGGCTAATTCAACGATAAGGAGAAAATCGATGGTTACGAGTACGAAGGATGAGATTAAAGGCACTTTTCATGAAGTGAAAGGCAAAATCAAAGAGACGGCAGGCCAAGTCACAAATAATCCCGACTTAGAGGCTGAAGGCAAAGCCGAACACAGGGCCGGCAAAGT
>PLBW01000079.1 GCA_003135475.1 Acidobacteriaceae bacterium | reverse complement strand
GTATTGGAACGGGTGCGGCGTTTTCGCAGGCTGGGGCGGAATGCGGGTGGGTTTGCGCGGGGTTTTATTTGGTGGGCAGGGCAGCACAGTTATCGACGCACTTTACTGCCTGCACCTCGATTTCAGCTTTCTTGTGAGTGGGCACGTCCGTGCCAGCTTCGGGCAATAGAACTGTTTGCAACTGCCGATTCGAACATTTCCGGCTGGCCATACAACTGTCCTGGAGAATGCAGGTGAGCGCCGAGATAGCAATCAGCGTGAGCCTGTCGTCTTTAGCGGGAACGGCGTTGGCGGGCACGGTATCTCTTGTAGCACAGCGAAACAGTATTTCCTCACTGTGAATGGAGGGACGTCAAGTCAGCTTGCAAGAAACTTGCTGGAACTGAACTCATAAATGGCGCTGTTCAGCGGATGTCGGGGGAAAGGGATTTTTCCGCATCCGACTTGGGTGTCATTTTAAGGAGTTGGCCTCACTGCATCAGCCGCTTGAGTGCGGTTCGAGCTTCGCCGACCTGGGGAAGGCGGGATTGCGGATTCGCGAAGTGAGAGAGAAATTCCTGGTATTCGTTAATGGCCTGATCGCGTTTGCCGGTTCGCTCGTAGAGTTGGCCCAGATAGTAGTGGGAGAGGATTCCAAGTATGGGAAATCGTCCCCTTAGAGCATCGTAGTTCGCCAACGAGCGCTCGTTCCGTAAAACTCCGCGAAACTCGGTCTCGGCCGATGCGTACTCATTGGTGAGCAGATGGCTGCGGCCTTTGAGGAAAAGCAGATAAGGATCCTGGAAATCGGGAATGCTGCTGGAGCGACTTATGGCGGTTTGCCCGTCCCCGCGATGCACCGCTGCGCTCACATCCGCGAACGCTTGATCAATCTCAAGAGCCCGAGGGGCGATCCAGGGATGGCTGGAGCCGAAACGCTGCAAACTTTGCTGCGCGGCGGATGGGTTTCCCGCCATGGTTTGCAGGAAGGCGACGGTTTGCTGTTCCTCGTCGTTGAGCTTCTGTTGTTGAGCAAAGGAGAGAGCGGAGGGACTTTCTCCCAACAGGACCGACAGGACGGCGAATGGGCGCAGGAAAACCTCAGCAGCCTGGCTCTGTNNACTACCGCCCGATAACTCGCAAGTGCGGCTTCGAGGTCGCCTCCGCTCTGCTTGAACTGGGCCTCGAATCCCGGAACATAAAGGCGCGAAAGGGGAGACGCGCGTTGGGCAAATTGCTGGAACGCGGCGTTGGCCATGTCAGGTTTCTTTTGATCGGTGTAAACGATAGCCAGCTTGAGGTACTCGCCGTAATCGCTGAAATCCGGCTTCAGTTCGAGCACTTTGCGGTAGGCGGCGACGGCTTCATCATCCCGGCCTGCCATGAAAAAGATGTCGCCGCGGGTGTCGAGGGGATTAGGATCGCCGGGACGAATCGCCTGGTAACTGTCATTCGCCGTCAGTGCGCCATTAAAATCGCCCTCGGTAGCCAGTCCGTAAGAGTCAAAGTTGAGGAGATCTTCGTTTTTGGGATCCAGCGCGAGTCCCTGTTGCATCAGCTCATCCGCTTGCTCTTTCTTACCGAAGCCGCCCAGCATCGCGACCAGGATACCCCGATCGAGACTCTGGCGGGGGAACTCGGATACCAGTTGCTGATGGGCGGCGACCTCAGCTTCCGGATCTTGGGAGCGATGGGCTTTGAGCACCTGCAACGACAATTGCTCGTAACGAGGCAGGCGCGACTGGTTTTGACTCACCTTGATCGCAAGCTCGTTGCCGCGCCGCAAATCACCCAGAAGGCGATATTGGTCGGCAAGGCGTAGGGCGGCGAGAGCGAACTGCGGGTCCAAACGGACCGCCTCTTCCAATTCGCGGACGGCATCGCTAGTGAGATAGCGGCGGCCGTAGTCAATGCCCAACTGGTAATGCCGATAGGCCTCAACGTTGGAGGTGGAAGCCTGCTCGATCTCCGGCGCTTTTTGCGGCAACTGGGATGCCGGCAGAAAGCTGCCGGCAATACTCGCAGTGAGGCGGTCCACCATCCCGAAGATGCTCTGCACGTCCTGGCCTTCGAGCTTGTCGGAAAACAGGATCTGGCCGGTGCCAGTGTCCTGCGCGCGGACGTCGAGCCGCAGTTGCGTGGGTCCGATCTTCAACAAGGCGCCGGTGATGTAGGCATCGGCGCCGGCGTCGCGCGCGACACTTTGCGCCTGAGCGGGATCCATGGACTTTCCATCTTTGCTCGCGCGCTGCACTGCGCTCATCACGCGCTCGGTGGAGAGCACGTCAAGACCTTTTACCTGGGCCAGATTCGTGGTCAGCATGTCGGTGAGACCGTTGTCGAGCCAGTTGAGGGACTGATCCTGCGAGAGGTTGGAGAAGTACAGGACGGCGATGGACTTGTGGCCCGGAATGCTGGCAGGATGAACCGTTCGGCCGCGGAAGAACCAGAATCCTGCGAGCGCAACAATCACTAACGCGGCGACTGCGGAGACGGTCATCCATGTGCGTGTCCGAGCCGGGGCTATGCTTCCTGCCGGGCTCCCTTGCGCGGGCGCGGCGGCGGCGTGTGAGGAAGATCCCGCGGCGCTTGCGGGAGCGGCCGCCGATTCCATCGGCGGCGGAGTGATGGCCGGGGCGGCAGGTGGCGGCGCGGCCTCGAAGGCTGCACTCCTCCCGGATTCTGAGTCCCGCTTCAACCTCTGAAGATCAGCTCGCATATCGGCGGCGTGCTGATACCGGAGATTGCGATCTTTCTCCAGCGCTTTGCTGATAATCTCTTCCAGCTTCGGGGGAAGGTCAGGATTGAGTCGTACCGGGGGCACGGGAGCCTTGCGCAGAATGGACTCGAATATCGCGGCCGTACTGTCGCCGCGAAACGGCAGGGTGCCGGTGGCCATCTCGTAAAGAACGACGCCGAAGGAAAACAAATCCGTACGCGCGTCCAGTTCCTTGGCCCGTGCTTGTTCCGGCGACATGTAGGCCACGGTTCCCAGCGTGCTGCCTGGGCTGGTGAGATGCGGTTCACTAAAAGCCGTAGCGCTGGCCTCGACCGCCTCAGCTTTGCGGGCGACGACCTTGGCCAGGCCGAAGTCCAGCACTTTGGCTCGTCCGCGCTTGGTGATAAAAATGTTGGCGGGCTTGATATCGCGGTGGATGATGCCTTCGCTGTGGGCGTTGTCGAGCGCATCGGCGACCGAAATGGCGACTTCGAGTAACTGATCAAGCTCCCATCGCCGCCCGATGATTGCGTGTTTCAGGGTCTGGCCGTCGAGGAATTCCATCGCGATGAAGGGCTGGCCTTCATGCTGTCCGATTTCGTAAATGGTGCAGATATTGGGATGGTTCAGGGCAGAGGCCGCCTGCGCCTCTCGCTCGAAGCGGGCAAGGGCTTGGGGGTCTTTGGCGATTTCATCCGGCAAGAACTTCAGGGCGACAAAACGGTGCAGGGAAACGTCCTCGGCCTTATAGACCACACCCATCCCTCCGCCGCCGACTTTCTCGATAATGCGGTAATGGGATACGATCTGGTCAATCATTACGAGGTGGCTGAACCTTGGGTGACATCATCTTAAGGACGCAGCATCGGCCAGTCAACCAAGAACGGGTTTGGCGACCGCGCCCTTGATGCTGTTGACAGCCGCTAAACCGGCGGCCCGTTTTGCCCGCCCGCCCGATCCTGGCGAACCCTCCCTCAGGTTGAACAGAGCGCAAGTCCGCTCTTAGACTGGAGATATGCACGTGCATGCCAGCGACGCAAGAAGTGCGACCACCTCGCGTGTGTTGCGGATTTCGCTGGTCGTTACGCTTGCCTATATCGTGCTGCTGGTCGTGGCCGGGCTGCGCGCCCATAGCCTGGCGCTGCTCTCGGAGGCCGGGCACAATCTCTCCGACTTCGTTGCCTTGCTGATGTCGTGGGGCGCAGTTTATTTGCAAGGCAGACGGCCCAGCGCGCGTAAAACCTTCGGCTACAACCGCGCGGGCGTGCTGGTGGCGTTCGTCAACGGCCTGTCGCTGGTGCTGATTGCCTTCTATATCCTCTACGAAGCCTTCCGCCGATTGCAGACCCCGGTGGACGTGCACGCCGGCATCATGATCTGGGTGGCAGCCGCGGGCGTCGTCATGAACGGCGCGATTGCGCTGCTGCTGATGCGCGGCCATCGCGACATCAACCTGCGTAGCGCATTGCTGCACGAGATTGGCGACACCTTGTCCACGGCCGCGGTCATCGTCGGCGGCATCATGATTGCCCTGA
>PLBW01000207.1 GCA_003135475.1 Acidobacteriaceae bacterium | reverse complement strand
ACAGTTTCGGTCACACGCCGCTCTCTTTGGAAGAGGAGATACCGTGGAAGTGCAGTCGGTTGGTGGTGGGCACAGGCACTGGAGCACTGCCAGTCATGGATGAGGTCAGACGTGAGGCTCGGCAGCGCAAAGTTGAATTGATCATCCTCCCAACGGAAGACGCCATGGAGCTCTTAAATCGGCGCGCCGAAAACACCAATGCCATTCTCCATGTGACCTGCTGAGGGTTAGAATTCGCCAGACCGGCGCCGGCATGCGGCTAGACAGGCACGCCCGGCGAAACCAGAGATTCGGTCGAAGAAAGTCTGCCATTTGCGGATGGAATGCATCTTGATGCGCTCAAGGTCACGGTGGGGCTGCGGATCTACCCGCAGACGCCGCTTGCGCGTATGGTGGTCGCGCATGGGTTAATCAGTCCTGATGACGATCTCTTGTTTCCGCGTTTCTATCTGAGCTCCGCGTTGCGGGATTGGCTGCCAGCCCGCATAGCCGAACGCGACAGCCAACCGCCAACTACAGAGTAACGCCCCGACGTTCACCCGCGGCCTACATCCGAAAGGCTGTCTACCTGCCGGTAACTTCAAGCGCCTCTTGCACGCGCCAGGGCCTCGCCAGGAAAACGAGCAACTCACGCGCGCCCCCCGAAACCGCGCTCCGACCCTGCAGTGCTGCGCGCCGCTGCATATCGCACGCGGTTGGCACGAACTCGAATCTCTCCCGCATTCACGCACGGGCCGTGTCGGTGCGTCTATCATAATAATAAGTAGAAGGAGTCGCTCTTATGTCACATCGAACTGGAATTGCCTCGCGTTGGGCCGCGCTCTTGCTTCTGAGTCTTTGCTCGCTGCTGCTATTTGGGCAGGACGACGCGCAGCACGGTCAGATGAACCAGCAGAGGACTGTCACCACACCTCTCCAGGTGAATGTCACTGGATGCCTGAAGAAGAGCAGCCAGACGGGTGGTTATTATGTCGCCGACCAGAATGGACGGACGTGGAAACTCACCAGCAAGAAGGTCGATCTCGCAAAGCACATGAACCATGTAGTAAGCGTTTCCGGGCACCCGTCAACCGGATCGAAGCCGCAGGAAGGAAAGAGCGAACAGGGTCAGAAGCCGGAGGGCAATCAGTACTTTGGCCTGGACGTGACCGAACTAGACATGTTGAGCCCCAGTTGCACGCGGTAGCTCCGCAAGAAATCTTCATTTATCCGCCCCAGGGGAGGGTTGCGAATGGTTGATTTCCTCCGGTGGACAGGCATCAAATATCGCATCACAGCCGAGGGAGTTCTGGAGACCACGCTCTCTGGCTTTGATCTGATTAACTTTCCCATGCTGAACAAGGGAACCGCGTTCACTGAAAACGAGCGAACCGACTTTGCCCTGCACGGACTGCTGCCCCCACATGTTGGCAACCTTGAAGATCAGGCGGCGCGCCGTCTTAAGGCGCTGCGCGACTTTGAAACCAATTTCGAGCGGTATGCCTATCTGCGGGACCTGCAGGACACGAACGAAACCCTGTTTTATGCCGTGCTGGTGCGCAATATCGAAGAGATGATGCCGCTGGTGTACACGCCGACGGTCGGCGAAGGATGCCAACGTTTCAGTGAGATCTGGCGCAAGCCGCGCGGACTATTTCTCAGTTACCCCAACCAGCATAGAATTCGCGAGATCCTCGAGCATCACCGCTATGACGCAATCCGTGTGATCGTGGTCAGCGATGGCGAGCGCATTCTCGGGCTCGGCGACCAGGGTGCGGGAGGCATGGGAATCCCCATCGGCAAGCTCGCGCTGTATACCGCCTGCGCTGGCATTCACCCACAGGCATGTTTGCCGGTACTGCTCGATGTCGGTACCGACAATGTGGAGCGCCTCGAAGATCCTCTCTACGTCGGATGGCGTCACCAACGGGTACGCGGTACCGAATACGACGATTTCGTCGAAGCCTTCGTCAGCGCCGTGATTTCGCGCTGTCCCCATGGGCTGCTGCAATGGGAGGATTTTGCGGGCATCAACGCGGGACGATTGCTCGAGCGCTATCGCGACCGGCTCTGCACCTTCAACGACGATATCCAAGGGACCGCGGCCGTGGCCGTTGGAACCCTACTTGCCGCCATCAACATTACCGGCACGCCCTTGACCGAACAGCGCATCGTGCTCTTCGGAGCCGGATCAGCCGGCATCGGCATCGCCTCGCTTCTGCTGACCGCGATGAAGAACGCCGGCCTGAGCGAAGCGGAAGCGCGCCGCCGCTTCTACGCGGTCGATAAAGACGGATTGCTGGTGGAAGGCATGGCGGATATACGTCCGGCACAGCGCCTATTTGTGCAGCCTCGTTCCGAGGTGGCTAACTGGGAGTTGGAGCGTAAAGATCACATTAGCCTGCTCGATGTGGTAAGGAACGCGAAACCAACCACGCTCATTGGGGTCTCGGGACAAGCTGGCGCCTTCACGGAGGAGGTGATACGCGCGATGGCTGCCTCCGTCGAAAGGCCGGTAATTTTTCCGCTGTCAAATCCTACGTCGCGTTCGGAGGCTACGCCGGCGGACTTGCTGAAGTGGACGGAAGGGCGCGCGCTCATCGGCACCGGCAGCCCCTTCGCTGCGGTGAACTGGAACGGTCGCGAAGTGCCGATCGATCAGACGAACAACTCGTACATCTTTCCTGGAATGGGTTTGGGTATCCTCTCGGTGAATGCGCGGCGCGTGACCGACACCATGTTTATGGCTGCCGCCAAATGCCTCGCCGAGCTTTCTCCCGCACGGCGCGGTAAGTCGGGACGATTGTTGCCACCGGTTTCGGAACTTCGCTCGGTGTCATTCGCCATGGCTAAGGCGGTCGCGCTTCAAGCGATCAACGATGGTGTTGCGGGCCCGCTTGACGAGCAGACCTTGGAATCTCGCATTCGCGCCAATGTCTGGGAGGCGGTCTATCTTCCTTACCGCTTCGACCCCTTCTCGTAACTCCACAAGGTCCCGAATCAGAACCGAATATCACGGCGCTGATCATAGCGAACCTTCGGGATTGCGCCTGGATCACGGGCAACATGAAGTTATGTGGAACCGGGAACTGGATTGCACTGGTGGTTCGCGGCCGGCGAGACGTGAAGTTCCCCCGAAGTCGGCTTCTGGGAAATCTGCTGGCAATCACTGAGATTCCTCCCGAGCGACGGCCAACAGGCCAACATGGAAGTAATCCACTTTGTCCGCTCAATGCCAGCAAGGGCCTTTGCTAAGATTGGCAATTCTCCGACTTGCCCAATCACCCCACTGAATCTGCGCTGCTAAGTGCTTGATATTGTGGCACGCGAGATCGTGCGGTTTGCCTGCCCATTAACAGAAGGTTTGGGGCAAGGCTGCAGAAGGTTTGTTGCCGAACCTGCCAACCTGCAGCCGGACATGTTCGGCAAATCGATAAGCGACGCCACCCCGAATGTGAAAATCAGTTGGCTGGGACGAATTTGCCCTATCTCATTCATGCGTCATTCGACTCTCAAGCCTGTTGGGCGCGTGTCTAGCACGGTGAGAGAGTTCACCGGTTGCGTTAGACCTCGGTCCTCAAGGGGTCTCCTGGCGAGGCAGTTGTTAGGCACCCATGCGTTGTCGGATTTCACGTGTGGCGGCGGGAAGATTGCCACGAATGAGAAGCTCGTTGACGACAATGAATTGGATATCGCTTGTCTTCTTGCGCAGCTCTATGATGGATGACTCGGCAGGATGATCGGTCGTCAGCGGGCCGGAAAGCGCGATTGCAAACCGCTTCCCGCTCTTCGTAACGGCAAGTATCGGGACTTCTGTATCGTTAGCACCGGCGACATTGACCAGGACGTTTGCTTTGAAGTCGATGCTTCCATCGTCCTGCCGCAGAAGATCCCGGTAAAGCAGCGCGGTCGAATTCTTTAGTCGTTCTGCATCGAATTCAGGTAACGTGCCCGTTAGAAGATATTCCAGCAGTTCCGCCGCAACATGCCGGTCAAGCACGCCATGCTCAAACTTGTTCTTGAAGCTGCGTAGGCATCGATAACACGAAGCATCGCAGTTCTCTGGGCACGTTTTTACCAGTCGGAGGGCCCGCTGGAATAACTCAGTGCCGCGTTCAACCAATTGACTGGAGAACCCGGCTCCGCCGGGCAGGGTATCGTATAGGAAAACTTCCGCCTTCAAGCCATCGCGACCCTCCGGGGTGAGGGATGGTCGATATTCTGCCATGAGTTCGCCTGGTTCGATCTCAAGTATCTGGCTTGCGGCTTTAGCCAATGCTTCGCTGACGGTGCGAAGTGCGACGGCTGTGGGATATTGTCCTGGTCTCAATCGCAGCGGCAGTTCTACGTCCATTGAAAACAATGCAATATCAGTGATGAAGTCGGTCCCAAGCACGATGTGCCGGGTGGTCCCCGCCCCTTCACACATCGGCTCCTTTTCGTCCGGGAAGGGCTTACGGTGAGAAGCCGCGAGCAACGGTGTCGGGTCGCTGCTCGCTTCTATACGACCGCACTTTACGCAATAAGAGTAACCATCTTTTTTCGGCCCCGTGTTCGACACGAGAAGAAGCTTACGTTCCTTTAACACCCTGACGCGCTCATTCACCTGCGTCCACTTTGAGTCGTCCGATGGCGTCTCCATCGTCAGTTTCGCGCGGGTTGCATAGCTCGTCTCCGGCATATCGTCCGGGGATGTGACTTCTTCCACATCTACGGGATGAGCGAAGCCAGGCGGGCGTAACCAGTAGCGGGCTTCGCCGAAAGTGTCTTCAGTTCCGCACGCGCGACAGTCCTGTTTCTCTCCGCGATCGATTTCCCCGATTTCGAAGGTCCTGGCAAAGCCGCAGGCGCTGCATTCGCAATAGAGGCGCTTTGATTGCCAAGCCTCGAAACGATCATCGGCCATGACGGAGTAAATGGCACCCGAGGAATAGCACTTTCCGGATATCCAGATCTGCTTGCCCGGAGCGTATTGGCTCAAGGCAATCGGTAACCCCTGAGATGGCGCAAAGCGCATGATCGGCCGGAAGCGGCTTGAGAGGGCCTGGTCGAAAACATGAAAGGTCGCTACATCTGTGGGAAAGGCGTAACGAGGAAGGACGCCTCGGTAGAGAAGCCGATCGAGCAACTGGCCGCTATTAGGTACTTCGGTGGGCTTCTCCTCGTCGCCTTCAGGAGAATCCTCCGAAGGCTCTTCGTCCTGAGCACTCTTCGCCGGTGTGTCCTCTTTGGGCCCGATCCGGATGGCTGCTTCGATAGCACTAATGCAATCGTCTTTCAACTCGGCCAAAAGAATGGAACGATCTTCCGGGGAAAGCTCGCTTGGAATCCAGGACGCTACCCTTTCTTGCAGAAGTGCTTCGTTGGACGTAAGCCACGCACGAAAATCGTGGATATTGAGTATTGCGGTTCCGTTGCGAAAACCAGAAACACTGCCTAGAACGGAGAACAAATCGTGAGGCTGCGCGGGGTCAAAGTTCGGCAACCGATCCTGATGATACCTTTGGAGCAGGAAAGCTCTGATGTGACGCCGCGTAATTTCGCGGTTATCAAGCGTCAACTTTGGATCGATAACGCTTCCACGAATCATTCCGTCAGGTTCTGCAAAATAGTGCTCATCGTGGCTGTCTGCGCTGCCGAATGCGACTACGGTCGCAACAGCGTTGCCACGGCGACCAGCTCGCCCTGCACGTTGTTGATAGTTCGCACGCCCTGGAGGCATATTGCGCAGGGCCACGCCGGATAGTGCACCAATATCAATACCTACTTCCATCGTTGTGGTGCTCGAAAGAACGTCAATAGCAGTTGCGCGGTGGGCCTTGCGCCCCAATGCAGGGGCAACATCCTGAAAGAGCAGTTCATTTTCTTCCGCTTTTGAAAACACATCCTCATTTTGTGGTGCGTTAAGCTGTGCGGTGTGCTCTGCCGCAATGATAGCCATCGGTTCTTCAGGCGGGTCTCCCAGCGCCGCCATCACCGGGCGGCGATAGTAACCTTTCCGCGCCAAAAAGACGGCATCATTCTCTGGATCAAGGACGCCGATGGCTTCGCTGCTGCAATCAAGGCAGTACGAAAGGCCCGGCACAGGCCGGTGCACTGACTTGCAGACAGAACAACGCACCCACGGTCCAGCAAAAAGGAGCGACAGTTCGCTTCCCCGCAACTGATACTCACCCCCCATGTCCGAGCAAAAGAGCGACAGGAGTTCGGGTGTCCATTTGTCGTTGAAAAATTTCCGGGCGCTCTTGTCCTTGATTACCCTATTCATCGCGTCAAATTTGCCTTTGCCCTTTTTTCCTTTGACGCTGACACCTTGAACTCTCGGTCGGTTCCACCATGTGGTCGGCATTTGCGCAAGCCAGAATCCGAAATTGCGCCAGCAGCGCAGCCAGGCGCGAGCGAGAGCAACCTTAGCCGCCGGAGTCTCGGCGAGTCCAGCAATAGTGGGAAGCTTTTCAAGCCTGGCAGTCAGTTCGCTGCGCTCGCAGAGGGAAGCGAGCGCGAGCGCTTCAAAACCCAAAAACCGGTCCTGCACCGTGGTGATGAGGTCTTCGAGGAGCGCCTGCGGAGGCATCTCGGAGCGTATTTTTATGAGAAGAAACTGTAATCCGATATCGGTGTCGGCGCTGCCATCCTGTACGGCGAGTTCAACGGTGTCTTCGGCAGCGAATGTTTCAGCCGCTTTAAGTTCTGGACGCAGGCGGACCTTCAGTTTTGTCGACGCCAGAAGGATTGCCAGATAGAGATCATTCAAGCTCAGCAAGGGACTAAGCTGAGCGACATCTTGGAGCCTTCTGTACCCCCATGCGATGAGCGAGCGCAGAGAATCCCTGGTCGAGTACATCTGCAGGTTCGGAGCAAGCCTCGCCGCCACTTGCCGGGAGTCCGAGAAGACAAGGACTTTGCGTCCCCGTAGCGGGGCGAAACGGCTGGCTGCGACCGCATTAGCAGGCTGGATCTGTATTTGTTTTGCAACGAGGGCCTGAAATGGCTGGTCGCCCTTTGTTTGATGATCCTGAACGGTCGTGCGGCCGAAGCGGGCGATCTCTCCGCAGCATCCGCAGGGGATGAACTGGCCCCGAGCCTCCAGGGTCTGGTCCACATCATTATCGTCATCTACCGGAGGAGTGGTTCGGTCATGGCGCAGGTGAACGGTGCGCATCCGGGGCCCGTGCTGGTTGGGATTCAATCGCCCGGTTTCGAGATCATAGTCGGCGGGCTCCGTCGTCCGCGTTGGGTTCGGTTCTTCAAGAAGCAAGTCCAGGGGGAGAAGTGGGCTTGTTTCGCCCCCCTCCATGCGCAAGCGGCGACCTGGCTCGGACCAAAGCGCGGAAGGGTTGTCCACGTCATCGGTATAAGCACGCGCATAGGCCGTTCCGCAGAATCGGCAAGTGTAAAGTTCAAGGACGCGTGCGCCGCATTCACAGCGTTCACGCGGCTGACTATACATCTTGCCGCAAATTCCGCTTCTCTCAGCTTCGGCCAACTCGCTGCACGCCGTATCCATGCAGACCCACAAGCCAGGTAATCCCCGAAAAAAATTGTGGATGCGGCAAGGAAGCAGACCGGGCCCCTTCGAATCGATCCGTGCCATGCTACCCAGGCCCATGAGCACTGTTGCGGCCGCATCGGCCTGCGGGGGCGGCGCATCGGGAAAGAGGTCGCGGCCCAATTCCTCTACTGGTCTAGCCTGTTTCATCGTGGTGTTGATTAACAGACCGAGGGGCGGAAATTCCACGAGTGCCTGGTACAAACTAGGCTCCAGCCCAAGCCCGCTGGGGACGTGCCGGTGATCGAGAAGAGGTCGAACCAGCGCCGCACGGTCCTCCTCAGTATCGGCGTCGTAGAATTTTACGAGGTCGATGCTTGCAAGCATCTCCGCGTCACGTTTTGTTCCCTGTGCGGCATGCGGCCTCCACGCATAGTCGCCTTCAATCGCCAAGAAGGTTTCGGCAGGGACGCCCGCGAGTTGCGCGCCAAATTGGGGTGCGTAACTCGCTTCGTGGAAGCTTGCTGTTGCGCAAATGACTTGAAATCGTTCTGGGGGAATATCTAGCCGGTCTCGAAGTCGCCTGAGCAACAGACCTACCTCGGCGCCTGCAGCGCCTCTATAAAGGTGCGCTTCGTCAAGGACGATCAAAAATCTCTCGCGAGGATTCTTGACCAGCCAGTCACGCGTCTTATCGAAGACGGGCCGCTCGATGGGCCGCATGAGCATGTATTCGAGCATTGAATAGTTTGTAACCAGCAGATCAGGCGGCGCTGCCTGTACTTCGTGTCGAGTTACGAGTTCAACGTCGTCGGGAAGCGTGACGGCTCTTCGGAATTCTTGGGTCCGTCTGTCCTGCCATTCGGTCCCTTTGTCTCCAAACCAGGCTGGCAGATCAGGCTTGGCGGGCCACTTCCCGCGCTGCTTGAGCTGATCCAACAGGATCCGGGCTTGGGTCCGCTCTTCCGACGGCGGGCCATCTGCCTGACGTTGTATCTCCACATAGAAATCGTCGAAAGCCCGCAGCTTCCTTGAGTCTTTTTCGCGAGTCCGGACGCCCGCGTAAGGTGTGCGGCTTGTATAGCGCGCAAAACGCGGCGGTCGTTGTGCCCACTGGTTAAAAAGAGTGACGATGCGCCGGTCGCTGAAGAGCGAACGCAAGCGCCCCAACTGATCGTTCACGAGGGCATTCATCGGGTAAAGGATCAGAGCTCGCACCGCAGGTTGATCCCGAAAAGCCGATGGGTTAGTGTGTGCCTCATGGGCAAGCTTTCCGAGAATTGGAAGCAGGAATGATTCGGTCTTACCCGAGCCGGTTCCAGTCATAACCAGAAGGTTCTTGCCATCCACCAGGCTGTGCCGGATAGCGTCTGACTGGTGCTTGTATGGCGGATCGTAAAGCAGCGCGGGCAGTCCGTCCGAAGGCGTGGAGAGAACGGAATATGCTTTAAGCGCTGCGGGGGGCAAGCCTTTGATTGCAGAAAAACTCTCGCCGCTCTGATAGCGGGGGGTCGATTCTATATACGGGATCTGATGAATGACACCCGGACGATCAAGGAGTTCCTTTCGCTGCTCAATTAGGGCCGGAGCGCTGATGTGGTATGTCGCTTCGATATATTCCCGCAGCGAACTATGAAGCTGATTTATCGTCTCCTTTATCGTCTGTGCCATTCGGCTTCCCTATTCAGGCTTCTCGCGCTTGGCTAGCCAGAGGTGCTCCCGAAGAAACGTCTCTTCGGACGCCAGTTCACGCTCGGGTATCCAGTATGAGATGAGGCATTTTTCCCGCGGAGCCGGACGCCCAAGAACCGCCAAGCGCCGCTGGGCCCAGATCGGCAGGGGAGAAAAGAAATCGAGGCAAGCGCCGGTCGAAACCGGGCGACGAAGGTATGACTGTGGCGTTCCGCGATGCTGGTCTATGGCCATCTGCAAATGCCAGGCAACGTCGCACCCTCGCCAGCGTGTCCTTGGCAGCGGAAAATCCAGGAATTTGACGACGATGCCGTCCACCAATTTGGCAAATCCCCACAGATGCGCTCCATACGCTTGCGGCCGTCGCGCGACGTAATCGCCGGATTCGTTTGATGGCGTGCGCCAGCGCCCCGTATAGTAGTCAACCGCGCGGGCGGGATCGAGAATGGAGACATCAGCCACAGATCCGCTGGGCGGCTGTTCTTCCAGCCGGCGAACCATACTGTCGTGCAATTCGGTGGCAGATTCAAACTTGGGGGCTTTAAGCCAAGCCGACTTTGAGATCTCAACCAATCCAAGATCGCTCAGGATGGAAGGTAAGTCCTCTGCAGGCTGCGGACTCAGCACCCGTGCAAAACCTTCTGAAGTAATCCGCGTGTTCAAAGATGCCGGCAGCGGGGTTATCTCGTCTGGCGCGATGCCGACAAGGAAGACATTTCCGCCCGGCCTCGCGATAAAACCGGGTGGTGCCGAAAAAACCCAAGTGCCCTTTACGTCCGGATCGTCGGTGGTTACCTGGTTTAATTCAAGTAGGTCTCCGCCAATGATGAGCGCCTCCGCAGTGGCCGCGATGCGCTCTTCCATATCGTCATCACTACCTTCGAAGAGATACTGGAGGCTTTCCAGAACTGCCGTAACGAGCGTTGATGGCGAGCAGGGGCACAGGATTCCGGCAGCGCGTCGGAGGGAAGCCGCCAGCAAGGTATCGTCGATAGCGTCGGCAGAGAGTGCGTGAAGCCCAAGCGCCTCGCGGCTGGACCTTACGACTTCTGCCGCTGAAATCTCCGTGATCACCATTTCCACCTCGGAAGACCGATATTGGCAAGGCCAAGTTCCTTGGAAGCGGCGAGGATGGCCAGAAGGCGCGCCCCACGCAATAGCACCGTATTCTCTTTAATCTCCAGCAGCAAGCCGTCAAGTACCGGCTTGGGTAGTTTGAGCAACTTATCCGAATTACTGGCAAGTTGTAAGGCGAATTCACAGAGGCCATCCTCCGAACAAACCTGATAACGTTTTGCGACCTCTGCGTACCATTGGGTTCCCGACGCCGTACCTGTTTGCATTCTCTCGTAGTCGCGTCGCAGAACGACAGGAAACCCAGGTGATCCACCGACCAATCGCTCAAGCTGCCGCAATTCGTCCTCTGGACGCGGATTGGAAAGATAGGCAGCCTCGGCCTCAGCCCATCGCTTGCCACAGAGCCGAGAATAAAGGCGGTTAATTAGTCTCTCAATGACGCGGCTTCGCCGCAGGCCAACGAGCGGGCCCAAGAGGCGGGCGGTGCTCCATCGCTGAAGAAGTTCGAGAATAAATGTGACATGAACGGTGTCGCCGTCGAGATCGTGCAGATCAGGCTCGACAACCAGGCCCTGGAACCCCCCTTCGATTTGCGGCACACTAACGATGATTGTGTCCTGAAAATCTCCATGGCAGGCCTCGAAAAGTCCGCCGGGAAGCGAAACCGGAAAACCCGAGAGAACCGTTTCTGTGTCGAGAGGTATCGGTGCCGCCGGGCGACGCAGACCGAAGAAACGGCAGACGGCCGCTTCATCCCTGCCCGTATCGTCGGTTAGCCGGACCGTCGGAACTCGATTGATGCTGCGGGAAACCCACCGAACGGGTTTTACATCCCTCTCCAGCCGAAGCGCAAATTCGCCGAGCTCGTCGCCCTTGATTAGGAACCGGCCGGAGGCTGCCTCCAGATAAGTCCACACGCGACCCTCATCCTTTGCGAACTGTGAGAATTTCTTCGTCCATTCCGCAGTGGTGACCGGTAGTTCGAAGCTGCCGATCTCATCCGAAAGCAATTCCTTTCCGCTCGCACTGGTGAGGCTGATTGTGCATGTGACGTGACGGCCTGCCGGACCGAGGACGCTCACCCCGACACCGCCCTCCCAGAACGTGTCCAAGGAAGGATCGAGGGGGTCTACGGAGATGGCGAGCCCAGAGTGCGATGTGGTGCCTGGAACCCAGGGCTCTGGTTCGCGCACATGCAGAGTCACCACGCCTGCTACCGGTGAAGAGGGTGTCGCAGAAGCTTGGTAGCCTCGCCGGGTGGTGATGCAAAGCGTGTGGCTTCCCGCAGGAAGCGGGGGAAGTTTCACGAAAAGAGGAGACCCGACGGGACGCGCTTTGATCAGAGTCTCGACGCCATTGTTGAGACTGAGGCCGTATTGGTCCACTGGATGGTCATGGACGATACCGAAACAAGGCTCTTCGGTCGTCAGCCACTCGCTGTAGCCCTCGCCATCCCAGCCTCGACTCGACAAGCCCGCTGGCCAGATACGGACAGTACGAGCGACGTGTAACCCCAACTGCTCTAACCCGCTCGAAAGATCATTCGGGACTGTGTCGGGCATGGTAAGAACGGCGGCGGATACTCCGTCACAGTCCACGTCGCACGCGGTAAGGAACGGATGGCGGGAAAGAAGCTCCGCCGCCTCGCTGAGGAGGATGTATTTCCGGCCCGGCCGGATAATGCGTCCGGCGATCTCGTGAGCGAGACCATCGCGGCCGATGCGGCAGAGCCAGACAGGCCCCGCCGAGAGCCGGGTTTCACTGGCGACGGAGTGATCCAACATCTCGTTGGGCACCTCGAATCTCACCAGGGGCGCCCCCGCTCCGGGCCAGGACTTAAGCACGGGCCTTCGTGCACTGGCAAGGAGCCAGCCCTTCGGCAACCATGTGTCGCCCGTTCCAGCAATTTTGCAACGAGTTCCGGCAAGAAAGGCACGAAGTTCTGGCGAGAATGCGGCGATGCCGGCGAAAGAGGGAATATCAACGATTGCCGACCATGTTGATGCTCCGGAACGCCGCAGCATCAGCGAGGATCGGATGCAAAGCGAAGCATCGGCAGTCTCTTTTCGACCGGAGGCTCGCGCCTCGGGACTAGCCAATCCGCCCGTCAGCCCCCTTCCCGCTCCTTTCAGTCGGTCGGCGACGAAGCGTCGAGTTTCCTTAAGCCATTCACCAGTGCTATGTACCCGCTCCAGGTCGGAGACGAGCCGCTGAAGTGTCTGCGGGTAGATGGGACTCTGGCCCCCCACGCTTCTGTCGCTGAGAAGTGCCAGGACGATCCTTCCAGTCAGTGCCTCCTGCTGGAGAAACTCCCGGAATCGCGATGATGCTTGCCATGCGTTAGCGGCGAGGAGTTGACCGACAGCCTCGGGGCTGAGTGCTTCGAGGCCTACGAGACGGTAACGGAGATCATAGAGGGCCTTCGCGAATTGCCATTGAAGATACTTGGATAGGATTGCATGGGTGATGGGCCAGGCGATGATAGGAAAATGGCCGGCCCAGGTACCGGACGGCTTAACGCCTTGGTAGATCAATTGGAACCGGGAGAACCACTCCCGAAGCTGGTTACGACTGCCCTTGTCCCGCCAGCGCGGTGTGCGTTCTTCAAACGAGTGCCAGTATTCACCGCCGTCGTAGTCATAGCCGAGTTCGGTTGCGTAGACGACCCACAGAAGCCAGTGCGGGTCCAACCGCAGTCCTAAAGCCAATTGCGAGCGTAACTGGGTGCCGATTTCTTTAAGTTCGCTTTCCGTCAGATCGTGCTCAAGTGCAAACAACGGGAAGTCCGAGTGGGACCTGGCGGTGGCCAGCTGCGTGAAGTGCCTCTCAAGGCGTCTCTGCCAATCTTCGAGAGGCATCGGCATGGGAGCTATCCTGTCACCCGATTAGGCATACGCTCACGCCCTCATCCGCACCTTGGACGGAAGATCGCCGCGATGATCTCCGAGTAGGGCTTCAATCTGTTCGCGCTTCCAGTTCTTAAATTCGGGCATTCGTTGCGACCGGGGCAACATCCAGCGCTCCACGGCGAGGTTCGCTACCTCTTCCGCGCTGAGTAATGATGACAAGTCGGGTCTGCCACGGCCGCGATGCAAAAGCTTCAACGAGTTATTAGCAAGCTCACAAAGAAATACCTCGCGCTGGATACCGTGCCGGAGCATATCATCTTTGAAACCCAACGCATGCAGCGCCACCCTCGTAGTACGCATGCGCCAATTAGGCCCTTGACCGAAGCGGTGTAGATCCGCGTAAGGATGACCGATTTCCCGAAGATACTCTCGGAGGTCTAAGAAGAGGCTATCTGGAATATGGAAATGGCCCCACCCGCCGGTGTAACCGATGGACTTGAAGTATTCGATGCCGCCCAGCTTTAGCCTGTTATAGACGGAGGACCGGCCCATCGAAGAGGATGTTGTCACTACCAGAAGGCGCGCCTTTTTTTCCTGTTGCGAAATAATCCCCGTGGTTTTTCCATACGCTTTTGCAAAATCGTCATAGATATCCCTGCTTCGAAGCAAGCAGGCGACCAGCTTGCCTCCCAGAAGAGCATTGTAAGGGGGCAAAGCCCCGAGAACGTAGGCGTCCATTATATTGACAAGCCGTTCGCCTCGCGACCGTGCGTCCCAATCGATCAGATTGTCTCGGACCGAGAGGTTGAAGACGGGGTCGCCGATTGCGATGATGCCTATCAGCTTGTTGTTGTGGTTATCCCAGACAAGATATCTGAGCCGTCGCCCAAAGCCGTTGGAGACCGGCACCGACCATGTTAGTGCTGCGAGACGGAATAGGTCACTCTCCCAGGTCTCACTAGATATTCGCTGCAGGACCGGGGAGATTCTGCCTACATCTATATCCTTTCCTGACGCGAAGTATTTGATAAGGCTTGAAAAGCGCTCAGAGATAAAATTTTGGTTTGCCGCCAAACGATCGTCCCTTTGAATACTATGGATCGTTCGAATAACATCCTTCCCGGTACCAGGAGGCGCTAATACTCCATCGTCGGTCTTGTGAAAGCCCAAGGTCCCTAGATGACGCCGCAAGCGTTTCTTGAGAGTCGCCTCACGTGTCGAAACGCTAATGACGGCCTTACGTTTCTTTCCCATCATTCCCTCTTCAATGCGCGCGTTATCTCTGAGCTTCGCTACCTTATTTAACCATCTCCGGGAACTGGAGGCGGCTGGCCCAAGTATTCAGCCAAGCCTGCGTCGCAGATTGGTCCGTGAGAGCGTGGTAAAGCACGGCCATCAGGTGCGACTTACCTTGGCCACGCTCACCGATGAAGACGACCGGGCGGTCGTTCTTGGGGCCTATCGCTTCAATGGCAGACAACAGATCCGTTGTCGGATAGCTGATTTCAAGGAATTCCGCCGCAGGGCGCTGGGTGCCACCAGTGTTTTGAGCGTTTGAGAGCTCGATCATCGTGCCTGAGATTCGCTTGCTGCGAAACTCCGGTCGGAGGTTGATTCCAAGCATGGCGATTCGCCTTGAGAGACAGTCAACAGAAATTCAGGGGCAAGATCATCATTGTATTCTCATAGTGAGCCCAAAGTCTTTCACTAATAGGCAAGGTCTCTGTGGTCAGAAAAACACTGTTATTGCAGCTTGCCCGGAATCGTGTGTTTGTGGGCAGGTGAACCGCGCAATCTGTGGCCTCACAATATCAAGTACTTAGCGGGGCGGAGTCCGCGGGGGTAATTGGGCAAGCCGGAGAATGCCTCCGCCGCGGACTATGTTCGACAAATCAACAACTATCGTCCGCTCATCGTCAGACCGTCCGCTACGGCTGCCCACACTGTAAACCTACTGGTCTTCACTTTCAGCGGAATCCACAGAAGACCATTCATTCAAAGGCACCCAGACGGTTTTGGAGATGGCCGGACATGCCGCAAGTGTCGTGTTTTGGCAGACGTCAATCGCGTAGGTCGGGTGGATCTCCCAAACGGATGCCCGAGGGGGGCTCACTCTCTTCCCCGCAGTGCAGGGCTTGTGGCTCGAATCGTAGAACATCTGGCCGGTAATTCGAACAGGATGCTTGCCGACAGCGTTGATGGCGTCGGGTGTCCAGGTCAAGGGTCGAAAGTGGGGACTCATCTCTGCGGTCAATGAGGCACAAGGGTCTTCGTCAGTGCTCCGACCCAGCATTATGTGAATGTCATTCTCCTCATTACTCGGCCGGTAGCAGTTAACCGCTTCGCCAAATGTTTGACTCTTGCCTCGTTTTACATCCGAATACTGTGCATGGACAACAAACGCGACAAATCGAACAAGAGTGCCCTCTCCGACCTTTTTGTTCCCAACGCTCACAAGTCTTGCCAGTTTCGCTTGCCTGTCTTGCAACTCGGACTCTTTGACGTCCGCTGTCTTCTTGCCTAGGGCAAGGAAAGTATTGTAGGTGATCGGAATCGGAGATCCAGTCAAGCAGAAGCTGTTCTTTGCCTTATCCTCCGCGATCTTTACCGCAGTCAGTGGCTTGTTTCGTCCTGCACCCTCAATCGGGCAAGAGTCATCGATGATATCGTGTTTCTCCCCGATCGCTTGGTATGGCAAATCACAGCCAGCCGCAAACGGCTGCTGCTGTTGGCAAAATGCGGCAACACTATTGCCCAACAAAACCACGCTTATCCAAAAGGAGATAGCCGCGAACACGGTTCTCATTGACTTTTCCTCCTTAGCAAAAGTTGTCCAAACGAATCAAGACGTACTGCGCGAAACCCGGCCAACAGGGTCCTTCTACAACGGCCCGTAACTGCGTCTTCTCCGCGCATCACAGCTCGTGCTGCCCTCGGTAGCAACCCTTACAGGAACATGCTGCACGCCTGACCTTCGGCCGAATCCTCCCGCGCTCTCTGGCCGACGGGAAGGAAGAAGAGATGCCCTACGCCGCAGCGATAAGCGGCAAGACCTGGAACTAAAAGAGCCTGCCCACTAAAGGACACTGACAAACGCGCGTCGAGCACCACCAGCTCAATCGACTCCACGCTACAGATCGGGCCCGTTCTTGGTACATTCACTGAGAGAGTCTCCTTAGGTGCATTCGTATGGGAGCCGCTCTCTCAGCCAGCAGAGAACGACTCCCATCCCGTATCGTTAAGGGCTCGCCCCACAATAGGCGGTCCAAGGATGCACCACGATACGGCCTACCAAGAGAAAATCTTGCGGGGCGCCACACCTGCCGCGACCTCCTGGCATATCCTTTCCCAGCATTTCGGACGACACGACGCTACATTTACACTTTCGCTCCTTCTAGGAAAGAGGTCAGTGACAACAAGTCGATTCTAAGTACGAAAGTAACCATTGCACCCGCCACTTTTAGGGTGCGTCGAGGCGAATCTTGCTTTCAGACAAAACTTGCGCCGTTCTGGCAAGTTCCGGCTTGTAAGTCGCAGCAATAGGGGACGGCTCCCGAAGAATCATCGTCTGCCATGTTAGCCTCCAGGCCACTCTCTTGGAGGAAAACGCAATGCGTGCAGCACAGTACCTACGAATGTCTACCGAACACCAACAGTATTCACTCGACAATCAGTCAGCCGCCATCGGAGCTTATGCCGCCGCGCATGACTTTCAGATTGTCGAAACCTATTCAGATGAAGCGAGGAGCGGGTTGAAGCTCAGAGACCGACCCGGCTTAAGGCAGCTTATTGAAGATGTAAACCGAGGGCGTGCTGATTTCGATGCAGTTCTGGTGTTTGATGTCAGTCGCTGGGGGAGATTCCAGGACGCGGACGAGAGTGCTCATTATGAATTTCTTTGCAAGCTCGCCGGAATCAAAGTCCACTACTGCGCTGAGCAGTTCTTGAATGACGGCAGCGTCGCCGCATCCCTCCTGAAGGCTCTAAAGCGAACGATGGCCGCTGAATATAGTCGAGAACTGTCCGAAAAAACGTTTGCCGGCCAATGCCGTATCGTTCAAAACGGCTTCAAAATTGGCGGTCGAGCCGGCTATGGTCTTCGGCGACTGTTGCTGGATACAAGCGGAAACCCTAAAGCTATCTTGAGACACGGCGAACAGAAGTCACTGACGACCGAAAGAGTAATTTACACCTTGGGAGACGAGGTTGAGCTGCGTGTTGTGCGTAACATTTATTCAATGTTCTTGGAAGGTGACATGTCAGTCACCACCATAATGCGTTACCTGAACGGCATGAACATTCCACGTGAGGTTCCAGGGCCTTGGAATTATGACTCCGTTCACAGGATTCTCACTTATCCCAAATACCTCGGATGCATTGTCTTCAATCGCAGTTCGTCACGCCTGCACACGAAAAAGGTGTATCACCCGCCGGCGAAATGGGTTCTCAATCCGGGAAGATTTCCGGCGATCGTTTCGGCCGAGCGCTTCCGCCAGGTTCAACGAAAGCTCGCTAACAAGGTATCCACAAGGTCGAACGATCAACTCCTATCCGAGCTGCGATCGTTTCTGAAAAGACACGGCAGGCTGTCAACAAAGCTGATGTGTCCCGCTAATGGACTGGCGTCATACGTCACCTACCAGAAACGATTTGGGACCACACAACAGATTTATGACCGGATTCCGTATCGGCAGCCCTTCACGTTCCTTGCAGCCAATGAAGCCAAACGCTCTCTCAAGTTCAGGGCCGACGTTCACAACAGATTCATCGAAGAACTCAACGCGGCAAAGATAAGCTTTGCGGTTTCCAGATCTATATTCACGCTGTTTGGTTACGGGACTTTCGGCCTGGAGGTGGCTCGCTGTGTCAGAACCGAGTGCCGCAAGCACTTACGATGGCATATATTTACACGGAAAAACAGCCATGCACACCCGTGTCTTGCCCTTCGGCTTGCTCCTGATAATAGATCAATTCAGGACTGCTGCCTGCTGCCAACGGTCCCGGATTTCAAAATCGACTTCTCTCTGAGTGACGAGGTTATCCGTAGCGTTGCTGTCATTCGCCCCAGTACCGCAGAGATGCTGCGTTTTATTGTCGAACAGGGTGAGGGTTGGCTTGAAAGCTGGGCATTGGAGGCGATTCGGAGACGTGGAGCCTGTTCCGAAGATTGATGTCGGGAGCGGGAACGCCGCCGAGACAAATGACATTCCAGGCACCTCCTAACCAAAACTGTGCGGGTCGATAGTGTCCTAAACGTGCGTTGATCCGACAAAGTGAGTGGCCTGCGCAGCAACTCTGGCTGGAATTGCTGGAGGCCACTTTCGCGCCACTTCGCGAATTGGCGGCTAGGTTACTCCACGACTGAGCGCAAACGCAAGTCTCTGGGTATCCAAAGCAACTCCGAAAGTTTAGGACACTTGTGGTCCGCAAAAACCTCTGCGAGTCGAAATCTGCACCGTTGTGTGGTCGACGTTGAGACCGCGCTCCTCCAGCAG
>PLBW01000160.1:29439-29600 GCA_003135475.1 Acidobacteriaceae bacterium | reverse complement strand
CACTGGAGATACGTCATCGCCGCGATCGCCACGGCTTGCCTGGTGGGTTGGTGGATTTGGAGAATGAGGAAGGTGAAGTCGGCGCGTAAGGCGAGAGGCATCCGGCCGTCGGCCTGACCCGAGCGGCCGCCTCGGCTTTACAGCGCTCCCTCTTTCCCGTG
>PLBW01000160.1:0-29381 GCA_003135475.1 Acidobacteriaceae bacterium | reverse complement strand
CATGCTTTCCCATGTGAACATCCGAGCCACCGTTGTGGCCATTGCACACCAGCACGTCGCCGAAGCTCTTCAGTTTGTCCTGATAGAAAGATTTGACTTTTTCTGGCGAATCGTCGGTCTCGTACTCGGCTGCGACCACCTTCAGCCCAAATCCCACTGCTCCCATGTCTATATTTGCGGAATGGCTGTCCCCGTTGTCTGCNNCGATGCTCGCTATTACCAGAGCGCATGAAAACTTGGTAGCGATGTTCCTCATTATTGTGGTCCTCCGCTGGAATCTTGTGCCGCGCCCGTCTTTTTTGCGTCAGGGCCGGCGATGTTCGGGATGGTTACAGGCAAGCGGCCGGTCATCGGGATTTCGCCAAACATTGCCTTCACCGCACTTAGTTCAGAGTCGTGACCGTTGGAGAAGGTACACATGTAAGTTTGCACCTCGGGCAATTGCGCGGCAATGTAGGGACTACCCACGGCCACAACGATCGTCTTCTCCGCCGCGCTTCGCAAAACCTGCCGCAACAGTGTCGCGGACGATTCCTGCACAGCTATTGCGTTGACGGCCGCGCCGTTCTGCGCACGCACCACTTTGCCCGGCACCGGAAACTCGAATACGGCGGCGATCACCGCTTGCGATTCCTGCACCGCAGCCAACACCGGCGGCGTCATCCCCGCCGCGACCCGTGGATCGATGTAATACACTCGCGCGTCAGGAATTCTCGCCATGAGCTCATGGTCCAGCGTTCGCCCGGAATCGGAGCGGCTGTCGTCCGTAAAAATCAATAAGACAGTATTATTGCGTGTCTCTGCTACTGGTTGATACGGATTCGGCAGAAGTTTGGTTCCCTTTGCGAACGCCCTCAGGGGGAGCACTCGATGATTGTCCCGAACCAGCGTGACCGCTTTGTCAGCGATCTCTTGCGCGGCCGCCAGGCTGGCAGGTTGCGCCACGATCTGATTCACAGCATGGATATCGACCAGTTTGGCCTTGTTTAGTCCAACCGACGCCTTGGCGCGCAGGATCTTCAACACCGATTGATCGATGCGCGCTTCGGAAATCTCCCCGCTGCGGACCGCACGCAGCAATCCGTTGTACGAGCCATCGAGATCAAAAGGCAGAAGCAGCATGTCGTTGCCAGCTTTCACGGATTCGACCGCAGCGCGGCCGGCCCCTTCGGGTCCCTCCTGCGGAAATGACTGCCTCAGCCCACCCATGTCGAGCGCGTCGGTGATGACCAATCCGTGGAAACCCATCTTCTGCTGCAAGAGTCCGGTCACGATCGCGGGCGAGATGGTGGCCACGTGATTGGGATCGGGATCGAGAGCTGGGACCAGCACATGGCCAATCATCACCGCGTCGACTCCCGCCTGGATGGCAGCGCGGAATGGCGGCAGTTCAATCGCGTCGAGATGGGCCGCATCTCCTTTGATGACGGGCACAAACACATGGGAGTCGCTTTCGGTGTTGCCGTGACCCGGGAAATGTTTGGCCGTGGTCATCATGCCGAACTGGTGTGCGCCTGCGATGTAGGCGGCTGCCATCTCGCCCACCAGCTTCGGGTCCTCGCCGAACGAGCGGGTGTTGATGATGGGATTCGCGGGATTGGAATTCACGTCGGCATCGGGAAACCAGTTCCATTGCACGCCGATGGCGCGCGCCTCCTGCGCGGTGATGCGGCCGGACTGGCGCGCAAACTCCAGATTGCCGGTAGCGCCGAACGCCATGGCCTGCGGAAAATCCGTGACTTCATTAAGGCGCATGCCCAGTCCGTGTTCGAAGTCGGCGGCGAAGATCAGCGGAAAGTCGGAATCCTTCTGCAATTGATTGATGACCGTGGCCGCCTCGAGCGGTCCATTCTTGTAGAGAAAGCCGTCCTCGAAACGCACGGTCAGTCCGAAGCCGCCGAGGTGGTACTTGCGCATGGTATCGCGCAAGGCGATGTACTCCGGGCTGTTCAGGTTCATGAATTGCGCCAGCGTGCGCACCATGAACATCTGGCCGATCTTCTGCTCCAGCGACATTTTCTTTAGCGACTCGCGCGCCCACTTCTCGCCTTTCTTGTCGAGGTGGACCGGACTAGCAGTTTGATACGGTTCTTTGGCGTAGCTCATGACTGACATGCAGATTGAGATTAAAAGCGCAGCAGAATAGATCCGGCGATTCATGACGAACCGACAATATCAGAAGTCTCAGACCCCAGGCCGCAGCGTAATGCGGGAGGAAACCAGTTCGGCAGCTTCTCTTGCCACGGCGGGATCATCTCCGAAGCCTGCGAGCCAGGTGACATCAGGCTCGCGGCGAAACCATGTCATCTGGCGCTTGGCATAGTTACGATGCCCTTGCTGCGTCGCCGTCAGTGCCTGCTCGCGCGTAAGTTCTCCGCGCAAGAATTGTGTCGCCTGCTTGTAGCCGAGCGAATCGAGGGGTGTGACGCTCTTCCGCTGGCCGTATCGCTGGAGCAGAGCTGCTGTTTCGTCGAACAAGCCGTTGTCGAACATCTGCCACGCCCGCTGATTGAGGCGCGCATACAGCGCCTCCCGCTCCGGATTGAGCCCGATCCGCAGAATACGAAATCCATGTAAGGGGTAGCGCCCGCGTTCCTCCCACAACTGGCTCATGGGCCCGGGTGCGGTTAGACACACTTCCACGGCGCGAATAATCTTGGGCGCATCATGGGGATGGATCTTCGCTGCCGCCGCCGGGTCCAAGCGCACAAGAAGCCGGTGGAGATACGCCGGGCCGCGTTCGTGCGCGCGTTCGCGAAGGCGCTCGCGTAACTGTTCCGAACGTTGCGGTCCCGGGAAGAGCCCTTCCAGCAGCGCTCGCAGATAAAGACCCGTGCCCCCAACCACAATAGGCAGCCGCTGCCGACGGGCGATGTCGGCAATCGCCGCTCTCGCCTGCCGCGCATACTCCCCTGCGGTGAATGGCTGGCCGGGTTCCGCGACATCGAGGAGATGATGTGGCGCCAGCGCCCGCTGTTGCGACGTTGGCTTGGCCGTACCAATCTCGAAGTGCCGATAGATGGCTACCGAATCGCAACTGACCACCTCACCGGCGAACTGTTGCGCAAGAGTGATCGCGAGGGCCGATTTGCCCGAACCTGTCGGCCCAAGGATGACGACGAGGAGTGGTTCAGATTGAGGCGGAGCCGAAGTTCCCATTCAACGCGCACCCCAGGGGATGGTCGGGCCAAAACGGAAGAATGCCAGGGCAAGAATGAAGATCACCAGGACGAGCAGGCCGAAAACTTTCGCGCGCTCACGCGAACGATATCGCGCTTCCCAATCTGCATCCTGCGCGCGAGCATCGGAGGCAGCCTTTGGTGCAGGCTGTTGGCCGGAGTTCACAGCCCCATTCTACTCGTGGCAGCTAATCCATATCGCCCTTTTGCGGGTTGTAGTAGAAACGAAAACGCAAGGCCAGATAGGGAGCGTGATATTCCGAGGGCAAGGGAGCGAACGGATTCGATGCGGTGATTCCACCCCAGGCGGCGCGGTCCAACGACACGTCGCCCGACACTCCGGTGATCTTCATGCCGGCCACCTTGCCATCCGGCAGGATGGCGAACTCGATGGCAACCTTGCCGCGTTTGAGCAGGGGAGCGCGCGCCGCTTCCGGGATCAAGGTGTACCAATTTCTGCGCACGGCATCGATCACACGAGAGAGGTAGGGGCCGAAGTCCACGCCCTGGGTGTCGCTCAACACCTCGAGGTTTCCCAGCGTTCGCGCCCTGCCGCCCGGCCCTGCACCGTAATCGCCACCGCCACCGCCGTAAGAGCCTCCACCACGATGCTCGGCAACCGCACGAGCGGCCTGCGCCGTAAGATCGCCCGGCGACTTCATCATCTGCGCGAAGTCAACCTTGCCGCCACCCTGGTCTGGCATTGGAAGCCTGGGATTCGCCTGCGGCGTGGCCGACTGCATCTGCGCCATCTGTTGCGATGGGTTCGGCTGCTGGCCGCCCTGAGGCGCCGGGGGCGTCATCTCCGCCGACTGTGAGGGAGGCGCCGGCGGTCCCGCACGGCGTAACTCCTCCAGCGTCTTCTTGTCGATCGACGGATGCTGGCTCATCGCGACGCGGTTCTTGTCGGACAGCACGTTCGTCTTGGGCGCCATCTTGGGCGCTTTCTGCAAGTCGGACGGCAGATCCAGGTAGGTCATGTTCTGGTTCTTCATCAGGTCGGCAGTAGTGGCCAGATCAATGCCCTTGTAGCCGAAAATTTTCGGCGACATGGCGATGAAGATCACCACCATCAGGTGCACCACGACGGAAATCCAGAAGGCTTCGCGCAGGCGCGAGCGCTCCAGATCATCCTCTAATTGGAGCAGCAGATGTGGCGTGAGGTCCAAGCCCGCAGGACCGTCGTCAGCCCACAAGGCAAGCTGCTGTTCTTCCTTGGTGGGAAGCTCAGCCGATCTGTCTGGCGGTATTAAGATTGAAGCCATCCGTTTGGATCAAGTACGCCCTGAGCTCAACCACTTAGACGCCCCTCGACCCTCCGGAAGTGCAATACTTCCCTGGTGGCGGCGCAACCGTAGTAAACCCGGTGCCCTGGTGCAAGTTTCTAGCTCTTATTTTCGCACAGGAGAGTCCTTAATGCGATTCGCGCGTTGGCTTCCGAGAGTTCCACAAAAGGTACACTGTCTGCCATGAAGTCTGTGATCGTCGGCACCGCAGGCCACATTGACCACGGCAAGAGCGCTCTGGTTCGCGCCCTCACCGGCATCGATCCCGACCGCCTGGAGGAGGAGAAGCGGCGCGGCATCACCATCGACCTCGGTTTCGCCAACCTCGACTTGCAAGGTCCAAGTGGCGAGCCGATCCGCATTGGCCTGGTCGATGTCCCCGGCCACGAGCGTTTTGTGCGCAACATGCTGGCCGGCGTCGGCGGCATCGATCTGGTGCTGCTGGTGGTGGCGGCCGACGAATCGGTCAAGCCCCAGACCCGCGAGCATTTCGAGATCTGCCGCCTGCTTTCGGTGCAGCGCGGGATCACGGTTCTGACTAAGTCTGACCTGGTCGATGCGGAAACTCTCGAGGTCGTGACCATGGAAGTGGCAGAGTTCCTCGCCGGCTCCTTCCTCGATCCGGCAACTTCGCCGATTATCCCCGTCAGTGCCAAGACGGGCGCGGGACTCGATCAACTGAAGCGTGAACTGGCACGGCTGGCCGCCGAGGTTCCCGCCAAAGATTCGGGCGCGGTCTTCCGGCTGCCGATTGACCGCGTGTTCACCATGAAGGGCTTTGGGACCGTGGTGACAGGGACGCTGATTTCGGGCACCGTCCACAAGGAGCAAGAGGTGGAAGTCCATCCTACCGGCAAGCGCCTGCGGGTGCGCGGAGTGCAGGTGCATGGCCGCCCGGCAGAGGAAGCCGTTGCCGGACAACGCACCGCCTTGAACCTCGCAGGCGTGGAGACCACCGAACTGGCTCGCGGCATGATGCTGACGCCGCCGGAAATGTTCCATCCGGCGGTGCGACTGGGTGTACAGCTCGACCTGTTGGCGTCGGCCAAGCCTTTGCGGCAGTACGCGCGCGTCCATTTGCACGCGTTCGCGGCGGAGACCATCGCGCGCGTGACCCTGCTCAGCACGAAACAGCTTCTGCCTGGCGAGTCGGGATTTGCACGCCTGAAGCTCGATCGTCCGATTGTGTTGTTCCCTGGCGACCGATTCATCCTCCGGCAATATTCTCCGGTGATCACCATTGGAGGCGGACGCGTGCTCGACGCGGGCGATCCGCCGATACGAATTGCACGCGATCAAAGCTTGCCGTTTCTCCAGACCATCGCCAATGCCAGTCCTCGAGAAGCGCTGCTGGCGCGCGTAAACCGGCGCTGGATCTTTGGACTCACAGTGGCCGAAGCGGTGGCGGAAACGGGATGGCTTGCCGCTCACGTGCAACAGCTCGCGACGGGACTGAAGCAGGCGGGCGAGATCGAGATTTTCGGCGGTGTCTTGATCACGTCCCGTTGGCTGGAGAGAGTTCGTCAGGACATCCTGGCGATTGCCCGTCACTTCCACGATGCCAACCCTTTGCTGCCAGGGATCAACAAGGAAGAGCTTCGTGCATGGAAGTACGGACATGCCGATCTGTTTGATGGAGTGATCAATGCGTTGCTGCGCGAGAAGAAGCTGGAGGCAAGCGGAGAGCTGCTTCATCTTCCCGGGCGAGGCGTGGTGCTGCGCGACGAGGAGGCGGAATCGAAGTCGCAAATCGAGCAGGCCTTCGCAAAGGCGGGCTTGCAGGTCCCGGCGCTCAAGGAAGTACTGGCTTCGCTGCCGGTGGACAAGGTGCGCGCGCAGAAGATTGTCACCCTGCTGCTGCGCGATCGCGTGCTGGTCAAGCTTTCGGATGACCTGGTGTTTCATCGCGATGCGCTCGAGGCCCTGCGCCGGCGGATCGTCGCGCAGAAGGCGAAGACCCCCAAGCTGAATGTGGGAAACTTCAAAGACCTGTTCGGGGTGACGCGCAAGTACGCGATACCCCTGCTGGAATATCTCGACCGCGAGCGTGTGACGCGGCGGGTGGGCGACGAGCGGATCATCCTGTGAAACCGCTGGCGCTCCAGAGCCTGCTGCCCGCGCTCCAGTGGCGAAACTTGGAATTTCGCGCCTTAGATGACTTGCATTTATAGCACATATAAGTTACGGTTGCACCAGTTGTAGCGAATATAGCATCTATCGGGTAGGCGAAACAGATGGCGGGTCGGGAGAATTAGCCTCGAGGAGAAGTCTCCTGCTTAAACGAGGGCCAAACGAAAGAAATTGGCCTTGGAGGTACGAAACATGCAGGTGGAGGAAAAGAACACAAGTAGCGCAGGTAACGTGCCCGTTCCAGTTTCCGAAAAGGATACGCGCGAAATACTGGACATCTATGAAAAGCTCCGAACGGCGGATGCGAAGCTGGTTGGTCCAGACGGCAAGACGGATCTTCTACCTAACAATGTATATTCGTTTCTCTGCCGGCTGCTTGCAGAATTGAAGGCCGGTAATTCGATCACAATTCTGCAAAACAAGGCCGAGTTGACGACAGTCGAAGCGAGCAAATTGTTGGGAATGTCGCGTCAATACTTAGTAGGACTCTTGAGCAAAAACGAAATTCCATTCCACATGGTTGGCACACACCGGAGGCTTTACGCCCGAGACGTCCTGGCTTACAAAGTCAGGCGCGACACCTATCGGCGCAAGACGTTAGACGACTTGGCACGCCAGGAATACGACGAAGGAGTGTACGACCCAGTGCCCGATGATTTTAACCCCAGACCATGAGTACACGGCTGTTCTTGATGCCTGTGTTTTGATCCCCATGCTCCCTAGACTAACGTGAGGTGTGGATGTCGTGTTCCGAACGAACCGCAGAAACCGTAGAGCAGGTAGCAGCCATTGCAACGGAGCTTCGCGATAAGTGGATCGACGACTCCGACCTAGCTATTATCCCCTGGTTCCGCGGCCAGACCGACGCTGAGTGGCCCCTAAGGCCAAAGTTCTACAGGATGCCTCCGACTGACTTCGTGACCGAGTGCGAAATTCGAGAAGAATTTATTACTCACGCGCCCGCCCTTTGCGACGTCACTCCAAGAAACGAGTGGGAATGGTATTTTCTCATGCAGCATTATGGTACCCCAACCAGGCTTCTGGACTGGACCGATGGTGCGTTGATCGCGCTTTATTTTGCCGTTCGGGACAATAAGGGCGATCGCAATGCCGCTGTCTGGGCGCTCGATCCATGGTGGCTCAACTGGAGAGTGATTCGAAAGGATGAGGTTGTGCCAGTCGGTGATCCCCTCCTGCCGAAAACTAGAAAAGAGCGGAAATGGCTCCCGACTAGGTTTCAGCGCAAGAAATCGCTACCCAAATTTCCGATAGCCGTTTTCCCGGGCAACTTTGACAAAAGGATTGGCTCGCAGCGATCTGCTTTTACTATCCATGGGGCAGACATGGATGGTTTGATAAGGTTGGCGACCGCCGAGAAGGATTCTTGCATGGCGCGAATAACAATTCCGAGTTGGGCGGTCGGCCAGATCAAGAGATCTTTGGACACATGCGGTATTGATGAAACCACTGTTTTTCCTAATCTGGAAGCCCTCAGTCGAGTTGTTGAATTCAGGTGGAAGGATAAGGATGAAGCAAGGCATCCTCCACATCACGAAGTATTGACGAGACTGAGACCGTCCAAGATCCACGGGGTAGGTGTCTTTGCCATCAAAGACATTCGCAAGGGTACGAAGCTCTTCAATTACGACCTGGATGAGTTGCGGTGGATAAGGAAGGATGGCTTGGGGAGGCTACCAACCGAGATAAGGAAACTCTACGAAGATTTTGCGGTACTCAAGGATGGCAGGTACGGCTGCCCGAGAAACTTTAACCGACTCACTATGTCTTGGTACTTGAACGACTCCAAGATTCCAAACGTGCGTTGCGACAGCAGCTATAACTTCTGGACTCTGAGAAACATCAAGGCGGGGAAAGAATTAACCGCAGACTACTCGTCTTATCCATGATGCCGACGCGCTTCGCGCTGCGGCTGCCACCAATCACAGGCCCTTCCCCAACCCGCGGCGCGATCGCAGCAGAACCGATCAGGACGACACAAGTACGCACCCTAGATCTTCTCTTCCGCAAACTCCAGGTCCGCGCCCAGCGGATCGGTGAAGCGGTTGGTCAAGTTCGCCAGGCCAATCAGCAGATCGAGGTCCACGATCTCGGCTTCCGAGAAATGCAGCTTCAGGCTTTGAATGTCGCCCTCGGCAATCGAGTGAGGATCGCGGGTGAGCTTCTCGGCGAAATCCAGCGCCGCTTCTTCCTTCTCGCTGAAGTTGCCATGTTGCCCCTCTTTCAGGTGCTGCCAATCCTCTCGCGTAAGCCCAACGCGCTTGGACGCGGCAAGGTGATGCTGCATGCAGTAGCGGCAGCCGTTGATCATCGAGACCCGGATGTACACCATCTCGTACAAGCGGCGGTCCAGGGAGCGTCCAACGCTGGCGTAAAACGGGAGAAAGGTTTTCAGCACCTCTGGCCGGTGGGCGAGGAGCTTCTGCACGCTGCCGGGTTTGCCCTTGAGCACCTTTTCGTAAACCTCGCGAACCTCGGGTGGGGCCTGCTCCATCTCGACGTACGACAGTCGCGCCATGATGATCTCCTCGTAGTCCTTCGTATAATAGCCTGAGATTGGTTTCTCCGCGCGGCAAGCCCATCTGCCCTTCGGGATGACACCGTTGAATGATCGAGCCGGACGATGGCTTGGCAGACGCGGGAACTTCTTTCTATGCTATCCGTATCACCTGTATAGGGAGGGCTGTATGTACTGCAACTATTGCGGAAAAGCGATCCAGGACGACGCCAACCTTTGCCCTTACTGCGGCCGCCGCATCGGCGCCGTGGCCGGTCGCCGCAAGCTCATGCGCTCGCGCGTCGATCGCAAAATTGCCGGTGTGTGCGCGGGTTTTGCCGAGTACTTCGATCTCGACGTCACCGTGGTGCGGGTGGTTTGGCTGATCGTCGCTCTGTGCCCGCCAGGCGGGGGCATACTGGCCTACATCATTGGGTGGATCGTGATGCCCGAGGAGCCGGAATATGTACCGGTTGCTCCGCCCGCGACGAACGTCCAGCCGTACCAGGGGTCGTGACGACGCGCTCGCGCTTCGTTCCGTCAAAAATCGTTCACCACGGAGGCACGGAGTGCACGGAGTTTCTCCCGGGTTTCTCGCCGATCTCCGTGTCCTCCGTGGTTTTCATTCCTATAGGCGGGCCGCAGGCCCGTGTGAAGACGACGCGGGCTTTAAGGGCTGAATGCTGAGTGCTGATTGCTAATTGCTAGTTGCTTCTTCCCATGCCCCTATTCCGCAGCGGCGATGCGCAGCTCTACTACGAAGTCGCCGGCAACGGCCCCGACGTCGTGCTGCTGCACCCGTTCCCGCTGAACCACCACTTCTGGGACCCAGTAACACCACAGCTCAGTACGCGATATCGGCTGATTCTTCCCGATCTGCGCGGACATAGCGACTCCGAACTGGGCGAAGGGCCGGTCACCATGCAGAAGCTGGCCGACGACCTGTTCTGGCTGTGTCGCGAAGAACGAATCAGCAAGGCGTTCTTTGTTGGCGTATCCATCGGCGGTTATCTGCTTTTCGAGTTCTGGCGCCGATACCGCGAGCAGGTCGCCGCGCTGGTGCTGGCCAACACACGTCCCGGAGCCGAGACAGCCGAGGGCAAAGCAAACCGGTTGCAGCTTGCCGACAGAGTGCTGCATGAAGGCAGAGACAGCTTCATCGCAGAAATGCTGTCGAAGCTGTTGTCGCAGGCCACCCGCACGAACCGNNGATGGCCGAGCGCCCCGATTCGGTGGCAACGCTGGCGACGATCAATGTGCCCACACTGCTCATCGCAGGCGGCGACGACAGCATCCCGCTCAGTGAATTCGAGCTGATGCGGCAGCAGATCTCCGGCAGCCGATTGCAGGTCATCTCCCAGGCGGGCCACTATGCCGCTCTCGAGAAGCCGGCGGAATTCGGCGGGCTGCTGCGGAAGTTTTTCGATGGACTCCCGCAGCGTTAGGTTTAAGGTTGGTCGCGCTTGTGACCTTTGTCACCATGATCCGTTTCGCCCTTCGGTAGAATAGATTCGCTATGCTGGATGCCTTTCTTGTACCGGAAAAGACTGTAGTCACCGCTAAGGGTGATGGTGAAGCGCTGGACGTCAGTGGCGCTGCAAACCCCGTTTTTCTCGTGACCCTCTCCATCAACGAAGTGGTGGAGCAGGAATCAATCGAGATTGGCCTGTTCACCTCTGCCGATGGCACGACCTGGGAAGCGAAACCTGTGGCGACGATGGCGCAGAAGTTCTACGTTGGCGAATATCCGCTGCTGGTGGATTTGACGGCCACTCCAAATGCAAAGTTTGTTCGCGTGCACTGGGACGTGAATCGCTGGGGACGCGGCCCGACCACGCCCAGGTTTGTATGTGGCGTGCGTATTCGCGAGGTGACAGCGGAAGCCCTGCTGGAAGCCAAGGCTGAGGCGAGCGCACGGCGGTAGTCTCGCCTGGAAAGGCAAGAGGCATCGCAGGCGGTTGACATCCATGCCTCGGCATGCTGGATTGCACCCGCCAGCGGCCCGGAATTGATTCTCGTTTTCAGTGCGTCATTCGCATCTGCCGCTACTAAGCTTCAAGACAACCAATGCACGACACCAGATCAGTCACCGTTCATCCCGCGTGCAATATTCTGGGAAGTGTGGGCGTCCCCGGCGACAAGTCCATCTCGCACCGCTACGCCATGCTGGCGGCTGTGGCCGCCGGGCGATCGCGGTTCCAGAATTTCTCGCCGGGCGCCGATTGCGCCAGTACTCTGGGATGCGTCCGCGCTCTGGGGTGCAACGTCGAGTGCGACGAACAGGGAGCGGTGGTAATTGACGGAATTGGTCCGCAATTGCGGTCCCCCGACGCGCCGCTGGATTGCGGCAATTCCGGTTCGACCATGCGGATGTTGTCGGGCATCGTCGCCGGCCAGCCGTTCACCGCGGACCTGATCGGAGACGAGTCACTTTCGCGCCGGCCCATGCGCCGAATCATTGAACCCCTGACCAGGATGGGCGCCCAGATTCATGCGACCGAAAGTGGCTGCGCGCCGCTGCGCATCACTGGCGCCAGTCTGCACGGTATCGAGTATCTAGTACCGGTCGCCAGTGCCCAGGTCAAGACCTCGTTGCTGTTCGCCGGATTGCTGGCTGACGGCCATACATCGGTAACCGAGCCGATGCGCACCCGCGATCACGGAGAGCTCGCGCTGCGCGCCTTCGGCGCCAAAGTTGACCGGCTGCGAAACACGGTGGCCATCGAAGGCGGCCAGGCGCTGCATCCGCTGGACGCCTACATTCCGGGGGACATCTCCTCGGCCGCATTTTTCCTGTGCGCCGCTGCTGTCTTCCCCGAGTCCAACCTGGTGATCGACGGCGTGTCGCTGAACCCCACACGCTCGGCTTTGCTCGACGTGCTGGCCGCTATGGGCAGCCGCATCTCCATGGTGCGCGTGGAGGAGCAGCACGGAGAGCTGTTAGGCACCATTACGCTGGTTCCCGGCGCAGCCAAGCCCGTGACGATTGCAGGCGCGCAGACTGCGCTGCTGATCGACGAGTTGCCAGTGTTGGCGGCTATTGCCCCCTACACGGCGGGTTTGGAAGTCCGGGATGCCGGCGAGCTGCGCGTCAAAGAATCGGACCGCCTGAGTGCGGTCACCCAGAACCTGCGGGCGATGGGTGCGCGGGTCGAGCAAACCGACGACGGATGGCGCATTCCCGGTGGTCAGCAACTACACGGCGCGGAAATCGAGTCCTTGGGAGACCACCGCATTGCGATGGCTTTCGCTATCGCCGCCCTTCGGGCGCAGGGAGAAACCCTGATCCGCAACTCGGAATGCGTGGCCATTTCCTACCCTAGCTTCTTTGCCGATCTGGAGCGGCTTCTGGAGCGGTAGTAGACATATCATTTGTCATATCTCTTATCTTATTTTTTATCCTATTTTTTATCATGTCCATTATTATGTCTCTTCCTATGTCTTTGCTGCGAAGATCGGCATGGTAGTGAGGCCTGCGGCGCGCAACCACGGAGGCACGGAGACCACCGAAAAACTATGGAAATCAAAACTCCGTGCCCCCTGTGTCTCCGTGGTAAATAATTCTCAACGGGGCGGAGCGATCTCCCGCGTCATCCTGCAGCCACAGGCGTGGCCACTCGCTTGGGGAGGAATTCTCCAATGCGGCGGATCTGGGCGCCCACTGCGCGCAGTTTTTCTTCGATCCGCTCGTAGCCGCGGTCTATGTGGTACACGCGGTCAATGATGGTTTCGCCCTCGGCGACCAGGGCGGCCAACACCAGCGATGCGGAAGCGCGCAGATCGCTGGCCTGCACGGCCGCGCCGCTGAGCGGCGTTTTGCCTCGGACCACCGCGCGCGTTCCTTCGATCCTGATGTTGGCGCCCATGCGCACCAGTTCCTGGGCGTGCATGAAGCGGTTCTCAAAAATATTTTCGGTGACGATGCTGACGCCCTCGGCCTGGGTCGCCAGCGCCATGAACTGCGCTTGCATGTCGGTGGGAAAGCCGGGATATTCTTCGGTGACCATGTCTGCAGCCCGCAACGGACCGTCGCCGGTGACGCGAACGCTGTCTCCGTTGGTCCGCACCTGTATCCCGCACTCCTCCAGCTTCTGGAGCAGCGCACCGAGATGACGAGGATCGCAACCGGAGACCAGCAAGTCCCCCCCGGTCAGCGCGCCCGCGACGATGAAAGTGCCGGCCTCAATTCGATCCGGGATGATGCGGTGACGCGCGCCATGCAGCTTCTCCACACCTTGCACGCGGATGGTGTGCGTGCCCGCGCCGGCAATCTGCGCACCCATCTTGTTCAACAGCGCCGCCAGGTCGCCGACTTCCGGCTCGCGCGCACAATTCTCCAGAATGGTTTCGCCTTCGGCCAGCGCCGCCGCCATCATCAAGTCTTCGGTTCCCGTCACCGTGATCTTCTCGAAGACGACGCGCGCGCCCTTCAGGCGCTCGGCCCGCGCTTCGATGTAGCCATGCTCCTGCGAAATTCGCGCCCCTAACCTCTCCAGCCCTTTAAGGTGAAGATCAATCGGGCGGGCGCCGATGGCGCATCCACCCGGCAAAGAAACGCGAGCGTGTTTCATGCGGGCGACTAGCGGGCCCAGAACCAGGGTGGAGGCGCGCATGGTTTTGACCAGTTCGTAGGAAGCTTCGGGATTCACCAGGTTGCGACAACAGATGGTGGTACGGTGCTGGGCGCGGCCATAGCCCAGCTCCACTTCGGCGCCCATGGCCGCCAGCAGTTTGCGCTCGGTCTCGATGTCATGCACCTGGGGAACGTTTTCCAGGATGACGGGGTCTTCGGTGAGCAGCGCGGCGGCCATGGCTGGAAGGGCGGCATTCTTGGCGCCACTGATGCGCACCGTGCCCAACAGCGGATTTCCGCCGCGAACGACAAATTTGTCCATGTAGGGATGCCCTAAACCGACGCTGCGAACGCCGAATTTTTGAATCACAGCGCAGACCTCATTTTACGAGGATTGGTGGCCGGAGTCGCTGGGAGCCTGTGCGCACACTCAAATGGGGTTAAAAGGCCCCGGGTCATTATGGACAACTTGGATGCCGACCGGAAGGTCCGCTTACCCGAATATCTTCGGAACTTTACACGTCCGTTTGCCGTGCGGCAACAGGTAACTCTCGGAAATCGGCCGAGTCCAGGGAGAATTCTTGGCAACGAAGGCAGCCTTGTTACTCACTCTTCCAGCGCCTCAACGATGGCATCATGCAAAAGAGGCCGGACCTGGCGGATGGCCTGCGCCATGCGGTTGGGCCAGGTGCGGTTAGTCAGCAATGTTACCGAAAGCTGGCGCGTGGGATCGATCCAGAGAGAGGCGCCGGTGAATCCGAGATGCCCAAACGATGCCGGAGAAAAATGAGTGCCCGACGAGGCCGGCGGTGAAGGAGTGTCCCATCCCAGCGCCCGCGACGAACCGCTAGGCGATTCCACTCGCCGAGTGAATAGCTGTACCGTTTCCGGCTTGAGGATGGGCGCTCCGCCGCGCAACATGCACTCAGCGAAGCGCGCGATATCGATTGCTGGAGCGAAAACGCCGGCGTGTCCCGCGACACCTCCCATCACGAAGGCGTTCTCGTCATTCACTTCGCCCTGGATGATGCGCCTGCGAAAGGTGCGATCGTCTTCGGTGGGCGGAATTTGAGGCTTCCACTCCGCCGGAGGATTGAATCGCGTGTGGGCCATGCCAAGCGGCGTAAAGATCTCTTGCCGTGCGAACAGGTCGAGCGCAAGGCCAGCTTGGCGACTCAGCACTTCTCCCAGCAGGATGAAGCCTATGTCGCTGTACTCGGCGCGCGTGCCGGGCCCCGCAACCAGCCGCGTGGTAAGCGCCGCCCGAACCAGTTCGTCGCGAGAGCCGGCAACCTCAAACAGCTTCTCATAAACCGGCAGCCCGCTGGAGTGGGCGAGCAGCATGCGAGGGGTGACCTCCTCCCGCGTCGCCTGCTGATGCCTGGGCGCCCGCGCCACAAAATCGGGAAGGAAGTGCCCCAGCGGAATGTCCAGCGGCAACTGTCCGCGCTCATGCAGCAGCATGGCCGCCGCCGTGGTGGCCACGACCTTGGTCAGGGAAGCCAGATCGAAGATGGTGTCGGGCTGAACCAGAGGCGCGTCGTCAGCGTAGGTGAAGCGGCCAAATCCGCGCAGCGCGATCAGCGACCCGCGATGAGTGACGGCCAGCGTCGCGGCGGGGAAGGCGCGTTGCTCGATGGCGTCGCGCACCACGGCAAACGCCCGCGCGAACTGCTTGTCCTGGCGCTCTAAAGCAGGTGGCAGATCTGCGAGTTGTTCCGGCACTGGGTTCAGAAGCACCTCTGGAGGCGAGTGCAACTTATAATAGCTTGCCGGGAGGATACACGTGTTTACGGGGCCCGAGTGACTGTGTGGGATGTGCCGTCCCTGAAGGGACTCGTTGATTGTTTCCACTTTACCCAGGGCTTACGCCCTGGGCTAGTAGCAATTCCGCCCCTGCGGGGCTGGATTTTGCACAATCGTTCCACCGTGCCGACTGAGAACGAGGTCTCACACACGCTCTGAAAGGCTGGCTCTGCCCAAACGTCGACATGTTCAGAATTTCCCTATTTCACGAAAGGTTTCGCACCCATTGAGGCTTCGTGTTTGGCCAGTCACTGCGCTTCTTCTCTTCGGTCTTCTACTAACCAGGAGCGCGCTTCTTGTAGCGCAGAAGGCGTCCGCTCCTGCCATCGCGCCGTCAACCGCCGCCAGCGACCAAGACCGCTTTGCGCCGCTCGACGCGCTGCTCAAGGATGCGGTCGAGAAAGGGCGCACGCCCGGAGCGGTGCTGCTGGTCGGCCACAACGGAACCTTCGTTTATCGCAAGGCATTCGGCTATCGCGCGCTCGATCCCAGCAAGGAGCCGATGACCGTCGATACCATCTTCGACATGGCATCGTTGACCAAGGTGATGGCCACCACCAGTTGCGTAATGCGCCTGGTGCAGCTTGGCCAGGTGAAGCTGAACGATCCAGTTGCCAAATACATTCCTGAGTTCGCGCAAAACGGCAAAGACGACGTGACCGTTCGCCAGTTGCTGACGCACTACTCCGGCCTGCGGCCCGACCTCGACTTGAAGCAGTATTGGAGCGGCCTGGAGGAGGGATATACGCGCGCCAATGCCGAGAAGTTGATGAATCCGCCGGGCTCGGTGTTCGTGTACAGCGACATCAATTTTGTGGTGCTGGGCGAACTGGTGCAGCGCGTCAGCCTCATGCCGCTCGATCAGTATGCGCAGACTTATATATTTGGTCCGCTGGGCATGACGTCGACGCGTTTTCTTCCGCCCGCGGATTGGAAGCCTCGCATCGCGCCCACCGAACGCGACGAGCGCACAGGACAGATGCTGCGCGGGGTGGTCCACGATCCTACTGCGCGTCGGATGGGAGGAGTTGCCGGCGACGCCGGACTGTTCTCGACCGCCGATGACGTGGCGAAGTTCGCCCAAGCACTGCTGAACGGTGGCGCGCCCGTGTTTTCGCCATGGATCGTCGAGAAGATGACGACCCCGCAGCAGCCGCCTAACCTGACCGACGTGCGCGGACTGGGCTGGGACATTGATTCGCCATTTTCCTCCATTCGTGGCGAACTGCTCCCGGTTGGCTCCTTCGGGCACACCGGATTTACCGGCACTTCGCTCTGGATCGATCCAACCACCAATACCTACATCATCCTGCTCACCAACGCAGTGCATATCAAGGACGGCAATGTGATTGCGCTGCGCACCGAGGTGGCCACTGCAGTTGCCGCCGCGTTGCAACTGCAGCCCAGCGAGGAGCAGAAGATGCGGCTGTCGCGGATTACCGGCTACAACGAAGCGGCAGTCGCCAGCCGCCACGTGCTGGTTCGCAACGGTCAGGTGTCCAACGGGATTGACGAACTGGAGGCCAACAATTTTGACGTCTTGCGAGTTCCAGGTGCTGCGACGCCGAAGATAGGATTGGTCACTAACCAGACCGGGATCGACAGTCGTGGCAACCGCACAATTGATATCCTGGCCCATGCACGTGGTTTGCAATTGAGCGCCATTTTCAGTCCCGAACATGGTGTACAGGGGACCTCCGACAAAACCGACATCGCTGACACAAAAGACGGTGCGACCGGAGTTACGGTTTACAGCGTGTATGGCGGCACCGATGCCAAGCGCCACCCGCCGCTCGATGTGCTGCGCAAGCTGGACGTGCTGGTGTTCGATATTCAGGATGCGGGCGTTCGCTTCTACACCTACGAAACGACGCTGGGATATTTTCTGGAAGCCGCGGCCACGCTGGCGAAACCGATCGTGGTGCTCGACCGTCCCAATCCGATCACCGGGGCTTACGTTCAAGGTCCGGTCTCCGATAAAGGGCAGGAGAGCTTTGTGAATTACCATCCCGTGCCGGTGCGGCACGGGATGACGATTGGCGAGTTGGCGAAGCTGTACAACACCGAGCGGAACATCAACGCCAATCTCACGGTAGTGCCCATGAAAGGCTGGATGCGCGGCGATTGGTTCGACTCGACATCGCAGCTATGGGTGAGTCCCTCGCCCAACTTGCGCGACCTGAACCAGGTGACGCTGTATCCGGCCGTGGCATTGATCGAACAAACGAATGTTTCGGTGGGCCGGGGCACGGACACTCCCTTCGAAGTAGTGGGGGCGCCCTGGGTAGGCGCGAAGAGGATGGCTGCTTACCTGAATGCGCGCTACATCGCTGGGGTACGCTTTGTGCCAATTACGTTCACGCCGGCCAGTGGACCCTATGCTCGTCGGGAATGTGAAGGGGTTAATATCATCGTTACCAATCGGGAAGTTCTGGACGCCGCTGAATTGGGGCTAGAGTTGGCGGCGGCCCTGCACGATGCGGCTCCCACTGGGTTTGACATGGCCCATATGAAAGCGTTGTTGGCGAGTCAGGCGGCGTTCACGGCGCTGCAAGCGGGGCAGGACCCGCGGCGCATCGCCGACGACTGGCGCGATGGGGTCGAGCAGTTCATGCAGACCAGGAAGAAGTATCTGATCTATTGAGGTTCTGATCGATTGCACTCAACGCAGGCCTTGAAGGCCCGCACTACCCGAACGTTCTCTCTCTGCAGTTTGAAGACCCGCACTACTAAACGAGGTCTCTTGGCAAAAGAAACGAAGACAGTATCAATCGCCGGCGAAAGCGAATGGATTAAAGGCCTCGGCTTGACCAGCGCCACCACCCTGGTCATGGGCTCCATGATCGGCTCCGGCATCTTCATCGTCTCGGCGGAGATCGCGCGGCTGGTCGATTCGCCCGCGCTGCTCATCGCCGCCTGGGTGGTGACCGGATTCATGACCATCACCGGCGCGTTGGCTTACGGAGAGCTGGCGGCCATGATGCCGCACGCCGGAGGCCAGTATGTTTACCTGCGCGAATCGCTGGGCCCGCTGTGGGGATTTCTCTATGGCTGGACCCTGTTCCTTGTCATCCAAACCGGAACCATTGCCGCGGTTGGAGTGGCCTTCGGCAAATTCCTGGGCGTGTTCTTCCCTTCCATCTCTTCGACGCATTGGATTTGGCACATAGCGCACGTGCCGCCCATTCCCATCGGCCCGATGGTGCTGGGCAACATGGATGTCGGCTTGAACACGCAGAACCTGATGGCCGTCCTGATCGTGATCTTCCTTTCGGTGCTGAACATCTTTGGCGTGGAAACCGGCGCGGCGGTGCAGAACGTGTTTACCTTCGCCAAGACCGCAGCGCTGCTGGGCCTGGTATTGCTGGGAATTTTTCTCGGACGCAACGCTACGGCGATTGCCGCCAACTTCGGGGCAAACTTCTGGCACAATGCCGGATGGGGCGCGCTGCATCGCGTGCAAGTTGGTGTGGGAGGTCCGATCGCGCTGGTGGGGACCATCACTATTATTGCGGTGGCCCAGGTGGGCTCGCTGTTCTCGGCAGACGCGTGGAACAACGTTACCTTCACCGCCGGCGAAGTCCGCAATCCGCAGCGCAACTTGCCGCTGGCGCTAGCGCTGGGAACGGGCGCAGTCATCCTGCTCTATGTGCTGGCCAACTTCGTGTACCTGAGCGTGCTGCCGCTGGCCGGCATCCAACACGCCCCCGAAGACCGCGTCGCCACCGCGGTGGTGCAGCAGATCTTCGGCCCAGGTGGCGCGCAGATCATGGCCATCGCCATCCTGGTCTCAACCTTTGGCTGTAACAATGGCCTGATCCTGGCGGGCGCCCGCGTGTACTACGCCATGGCGAAAAATGGCCTGTTCTTCCGCAGCGCGGGACGGCTCCATCCCAAGTACCACACCCCCGCGCATTCGCTGCTGATGCAGTGCGTCTGGACTTGCATTCTGTGTATCTCGGGCAGCTATGGGCAGCTACTCGACTACATCATTTTTGCCGTGCTGGTCTTCTACATCCTGACCATCGCAGGACTGTTTGTGCTGCGTGCCAAGCGTCCGGACGAGCCGCGCCCCTATCGCGCCATCGGATATCCCGTGCTGCCCGCAATGTATATTTTGATGGCCGTGTTTATTGATGTAGTCTTATTGCGCTACAAGCCGCAATACACGTGGCCGGGCCTGATCATTGTTCTAGTTGGTATTCCCGTGTATTTCCTGTGGTCGAAGCGCAACCCGCACGTGAGCACGCAAGCCTGAGCACCAGAAAGCTGAGAAGAGGCAAAGCTGAATGGCCAATCTGCTGAAATGCAAGCCCATCGACATGCTGACGCAAGAAGCAGCCGACACCGGGGAACATAGCTTAAAGCGGGCGCTCGGACCCGTGAACCTTATTACTCTCGGCATCGGCGCCATTATCGGCGCGGGAATTTTCGTGCTCACCGGATCGGCGGCGGCGCAGTATGCCGGCCCGGCCATCGTGCTTTCCTTCATTTTGGCCGGATCAGGCTGCGTCTTTGCCGGGCTGTGTTATTCCGAATTCGCGTCGCTGATTCCTATTGCCGGTTCGGCTTACACCTACGGCTATGCCACCCTTGGCGAAATCTTCGCCTGGATCATCGGCTGGGACCTCATTCTGGAATACGCTTTCGGCGCGGCGACTGTGGCCTCCGGCTGGAGCGGCTATTTCGTCAGCTTCCTGCAGGACTTCGGGATTCGCATTCCTCCGCGGTTGACCGCGACCCCGTACACCCATGTCGGCAACCACTGGATACCCAACATTCTGGTGCTGTATCAAGGCCGTTGGGAGTTGCTGACAACCATGGCGCCGATACTGAAGCAGAATGGCGTGGACGCATCGAGCTTGCCGCAGGTGACGGGCGTGTTCAACCTGGTGGCATTTCTGATCATCGGCGTCATCACCACCATTCTGGTGATCGGCATCAAAGAGTCGGCCAACTTCAACTCGGGCATTGTGATCATCAAGGTCACCATCGTGCTCATCTTCATCGCCATTGCGGGTACGTTCGTGCTTAAGCATCCAGCGCTGGCCGCCGCCAACTGGCATCCGTTCATTCCTCCCAACCAGGGAGCATTTGGCCAGTATGGCTGGTCGGGGATCGCGCGCGCTGCCGGTGTCATCTTCTTCGCCTACATCGGATTCGACGCCGTCTCGACCGCCGCGCAGGAAGCCAAAAATCCGCAGAAGGACATGCCCATCGGCATCCTGGGATCGCTGGTGATCTGCACCGTTCTCTACATTCTGGTTTCCGGCTTGCTGACCGGAATGGTTCCCTACTCGGCCCTGAACGTGGCCGACCCGGTTGCGGTCGGCATTGACGCCACCGGCGTCCGCTGGGGCTCGATTCTGGTGAAGCTGGGCGCCATTGCCGGCCTGGGCAGTGTGATGCTGGTCATGCTGCTGGGCCAGTCCCGCGTGTTTTTCTCCATGTCGCGCGACGGCCTGCTGCCGGAGTGGGCGGGCGCGGTGCATCCCAAGTTTCGCACCCCCTGGATCTCGTCGCTGACCGTCGGGCTGTTCGTCGCCATCTTCGCCTCCCTGGTTCCCATCGGGATTCTCGGCGAACTGGTAAGCATCGGAACGTTGCTGGCCTTCGTCATCGTATGCGCCGGTGTGTGGATTCTCCGGGTGCGGCGTCCCGAGCTGCATCGTCCCTTCAAGACGCCGCTGGTGCCGCTGGTCCCCATCCTGGGCATCGTGATTTCCTTCGCCTTGATGGCCAGCCTCCCGGGCGATACGTGGCTTCGTCTGATTGTCTGGCTGGCGATTGGAATGGCCATTTACTTCGGCTACGGACGCCATCACAGCAAGGTGCAGAAGCTGGTGCCGGACGAGGTGAAGGCCGGAGGGGATTAGAGCGATTCCAGAGTGGCTCCAATCTGGGTGGAGCACACCTTTCGCAGGCTGCGGAAAAAGTCGAAAACGCAGATCCCTCGCTGGCTGAAGCCGGCTCGGGATGACGAGAATAACGGGTTTCCCGCGGCGCACCTAAAGGTGCGCCCTTCCCCCTATGAGACGGCATTTTCCCCTATGCCAGAGAGCCGACCTGGTATATAGTTCTGAACACTTTTCGGTTCTAGAAAGAATTTTCCAGCGGTCCCTAACCAAACCATCATCGGAAGGAGCAACGGCTCCCTTGTGCCTTCCCATCACCCTGTTCGCCCGGAGGTAGGTTGTGTCTAGAGTATTGACGGCCGGTCTTGTGACCTTGCTGGGATTGAGCTTGCTGCTCGGCGTGGCCGCGGCGGCGACGAAAGCTCCGTCCGTGACGATTACGCTAAGCCCAAGCTTGCAAAGCCCGCAGATGCTGGGCACCAGCATCCTGTGGACGGCAACCGTGTCGGGTGGACCTCCGAGTGACACCTACGACTATCAATTCAGCGCCGCGCTGCAAGGCCAGAATCAGATCGTGCGTGACTTCGACACCCCGAATACTTTCACCTGGGTACCGTGGGCGGTGGAAGGGACGTATGTGGTGACGGTTGTGGTGCGCGACATCACTCAGCAGCCCTACATCGTCTTCCCGCCGGTTTCGGTGCAGTACGTGCTCAATCCCTGGGTCACCAGTGGCGGCGGTTCGGCGGTAAATCCAACGGCACATCCTTTGGTGGCTTTGTTTAGCGCCGGGCCGTGTACTGCGGGTCACTCCATTCGGGTCCGGTTCACGCAGCATGGCGCGCAGGTTTCCAGCACGACCAACGCAGTGCCCTGCTCGCAAAGCAGCACCAACTTCCTGGTCGCCGGTATGCTGCCGTCAACACAGTACCTGATGCACTGGGAGGAATTCGCCACTGGCTACCTCAACTCGGGTCCTGACCAGCCGTTCACCACCGGACCGCTTCCGACGAATTTCCCGGTACCGCAGATGACGGTGAAAATTCCCCCCACCGGGCATGACGCCGCCTTCCCGGTGCTACTGTTCCATCTGATTCCGCCCACCGGGCGCCCATTTGCCTTCCGTCCCATCGCCACCGATCTGTCGGGGAACGTCCTCTGGTACTATCCCGTTCCGCTGCTGCTGGTTCGCATGGAGCCGGGGGGAAACTTCTTTTCCCTCTCGAATACGCTTCTCGACGAGTTCGACCTCGCCGGCAACAAGACGCTGGAAACCAACGTGGAAATCCTGAACGAACAACTGGTCGCCAAAGGCTACCCGATCATGACCTCGTTCAACGCCCATGAAGTCCGGCGCTTGCCCAATGGCGGCGTGCTTCTGATTGGCGCCCGCGACATAGTGTCCACCACGCTGCAGGGTGGGACGCAACAAGATCCGGTGGACATCCTGGGCGACATGGTCCTGGTGCTGGACCACAACATGCAACTCACCTGGGCCTGGGACTCGTTTGCTCACCAGGACGTTAGCCGCGTCGCAACTTTGAATGACAAGTGTTATCACAACCTCGGGGCGGGCTGCCCGGCTTTCAATCCTGCTTTTGGAGTGGCCAACGATTGGTTGCACTCCAACTCGGTCCAGTTCACCGCGGACGGCAACATCCTGCTTTCCGAGCGCAGCCAGGATTGGGTGCTCAAGATCAATTACAACAATGGCCAGGGAGATGGCAGAGTGCTGTGGAAATTGGGGCCTTTCGGCGACTTCACCATCACCAACCCGCTCCCCCGTCCTTGTGGCGATCCCGCCGTATATTCCTGGTTCACGCACCAGCACGACGCGGCCTTTCAAGTTCAGAACGGCGCCCTGGAAGTGTTTACCGTTTTCGACGACGGCAATCTGCGGGTGCAACAGTGTGGCGGCGGAAACAGCCGTGGCATGGTCTTGTACATCGGAGAATCGACGCGCACGGCCCGCATCCAAATTGCCGCCGATCTCGGGGCCTATTCGTCGGCGCTGGGCAGTGCGCAATTGCTGATTTCGCCTCCCAACAGCGTTTACGCCAGTTTTGGCAATGGCCTGCTCAGCATCCCGACCAACGCGACACAAGCTACGGAGGTGGATGTCCTTTCCGGCTCCATCGTTTATCAATTGCAGGCTGGTTGGTGGTCTTACCGCACTTACCGCCAACGCGACCTTTACACCCCCACACTGCCCTAGGCTTCAACTTAGCCAGGCACCGCCAGCGCCCGTCACCAACGCGTGACGGGCGTTTTTGTTGCGCTACGCGCCGCAAGGCGACACAATGGCTGCTGTGAAGGCGCTGTTCAATCTGAAGGTGCTGTTCCTGGCGCTGCTGGCGTTGATCTTCATCGGCGTCGCCGGCTTCCATTTCATCGAAGGCTGGCGGTGGTTCGACGGCTTCTACATGGTGCTGACCACCATCACCACCATCGGATACGGCGAGATCCATCCGCTCTCGCACATGGGCCGCATCTTCAACACCTTCATCATTGTCGCCGGGGTTGGCCTGGTGCTGCTGTTCTTCGGGGCCGCGACCCAGGCTTTGCTAGAATTCGAGCTGCAATCGGTATTCGGCAGGAGACGCATGGACCGCGAGATCAGCCGATTGTCGGACCACTACATCATCTGCGGCGCCGGGCGGGTGGGCCGCAGCGTGGCGCGCGAACTGGCGCGCAAGCCCTTGCCCTTTGTGATTGTTGACAGCGACCAGGCCAAGCTGGCGCGCTACTCCGNNCTGGTTGCCGCCACCACCACCGACGCCACCAACATCTACATCATCCTGACCGCGCGCGGCTTGAATCCCAAGCTCAACATCATTGCCCGCGCCAGCGAAGAAGATGCCGAGAAGCACTTGCTCACCGCCGGCGCCAATCACGTGGTCTCGCCCTACAACTTCGCCGGATACCGCATCGCGCAGACCTTTATGCGCCCGCATGTGGTCGATTTCTTCGACACCGCCATGAACCGGCACAAGCCGCTGGAGATCGAAGAAGTGCAGGTGCAGGCGGGATCGCGCTTCGTGGGCGCATCCCTTGAAGCTTCGCGCATCCGTCAGGAGATGGGCGTCATCGTGCTCGCCATCAAGGGCGAAGGCTCGATGCGCTTCAATCCCGCGCCCGAAGAGGTCATCCACTCCGGCGACCATCTCATCGCCATGGGCGAGCCCGAGGGTCTGTGCCGGCTGGAAGACTTCGCCACGGAGCGCGCATGAAAATCACCACCGCCGACGAGATGCGCGAGATCGATCGCATCACCACCGCACGCTTCGGAGTGCAATCCATCACCTTGATGGAGAACGCCGGGTCCGCGGTGGCGCAATTCATCCTGGAGCACTATCGCCATGCCAACCGCATCGCCGTAATTTGCGGCAAAGGCAACAATGGCGGCGATGGATTCGTGGTGGCGCGCAAACTGCACCGCGCCGGACGAGTGGTTGAAGTGCTGCTGCTGGCCGCTCCCTCCGAGTTGCACGGCGACGCTCTCGCCATGTTCGAGCGGCTGCCGCTGCGTCCCATCGTGTTGCGCAACGCGCAGGAGTTGCAGGCGGAGTGGTCGCGCAGCCTGGCGAATTGCGACCTACTGGTGGACGCCGTACTCGGCACCGGATTTCACCCGCCGGTGAAGGGCTTCTATGCCGATGCCATTGCTGCGATGAACGATAGCGGCAAGCCGATGGTCGCGGTGGACATTCCCTCGGGCGCCGATTCCGATTCGATGTCGGCGCAGACAGACAAGCACATCGCGCGCGCCGATGCGATCGTCACTTTCACCGCGCCTCGCCCGGCGCATGTCTTCGGCAATCTGACGCGCGGGCCTATCGTGGTTGCGCCCATCGGATCGCCGCCGGAAGCCATCGTCAGCAAGCTGGCGCTCGAGCTTACCACCCCGCGCGACTTCGCCGCGTTGCTGGCGCCGCGCCCTGCCGACAGCAATAAGGGCATGTACGGCCATGTTCTGATCGTCGGCGGATCGCTGGGCAAGTCGGGCGCCGCAGGAATGGCGGGCATGTCGGCGTTGCGGGCCGGAGCAGGGCTCAGCACCGTCGCCACGCCTGCGCGCGTGCTCGCCAGCGTCGCCGCATTCGCGGCCGAGTTGATGACCGAGCCCCTGGCCGAAACCGAAAGCGGCGGCATCGCGATGGCGGCCATCGAGAGCGGCGGTTTCCAGAAGCTGGCGAAGACGATGACCGTGATGGCGATCGGTCCAGGCATTGGTCGCGATCCTGAAACCGTGCGGTTCGTCCACCAAGCTGTGCGCCAGACCAAAGTGCCGATGGTGATCGATGCCGATGGGCTCAACGCCTTCGCCGGCCATACCGAGCTGCTCAACGGCCGCGAACGTCCGCTGGTGCTGACGCCGCATCCCGGAGAAATGTCGCGGCTGGCCGGCATCACGATCAAAGCGGTGCAGGCCGACCGGCTCAGCGTCGCGCGCAATTTTGCGCGCGAGCATCATCTCGTGCTGGTGCTGAAAGGCAACCGCACCGTCGTCGCGCTGCCGGATGGGACCGCGTGGGTGAATCCAACGGGCAATCCCGGCATGGCAACCGGCGGCACCGGCGACATCCTGACCGGCATGGCCGCGGGAGTGATGGGACAGATGCCGAACAACATTCCGCTGGCCGCCGTCGCCGCGGTGTATCTGCACGGACTCGCCGGGGACGTGGCCGCGGAAACCATGGGCGAACCTTCGCTGGTCGCCACCGATCTGCTCGCGGCTCTGCCGGAAGCGTTTCGCCGCGCGACGCAGTGGGCGAAGGAAAGCACGATCCACATTGGAGGGTGAACGGGCGTTGCCGCATGCGGCGGAACAGAAACCCCATCCTGCTAAGATTGCCCTTCGCTTCGCGATGCATCCTCACGAGCACATCACGCACTCGGCCGAAGAAACCATTGCGCTGGGCCGCAAACTGGCGCCCACGCTGAAGGCGGCGCGCATGGTCATCCTGCGCGGCGATCTCGGCACCGGCAAGACCACGTTGGTGAAAGGCATCGCCGAAGGTCTGCACGCCGCTTCGCAGGACGACGTTACCAGCCCCACGTTCACCCTCATCCACGAGTATCGCGGCCCCGAGGTGAACCTGTTTCACGTCGATCTTTACCGCATCGACACGCCGCGCGAGCTCGACACGCTTGGCCTCGACGAACTCTTTGCCGAGCCCGGCAACCTGGTGCTGCTGGAGTGGGGAGAGAAGTTTCCCCGCTTCGAGAAGGAGCGCGACGTGGAAATCTGCCTCGAGCGCCAAGGCGACCAGGAGCGGAAGATTGTGGTGAAGAGGAGGTAACGGCAGTCAGTAGTCAGTAGCCAGTTGTCAGCATTCAAGCCGGCGCAATTCTGGCAGTCGGGGCTACATCTATTTCGTCGCTGCGGCTCGGGTACACGAAGTAACTACGCCCGGCGCCGTTTGCCGTTTATCTTGGTTGCTTGGGTGCTACTCATCGCGTGTCTCAGAAGCAGGTTCGCCTTGGTCTGATAACCCGGCCCATAGCTCTTCAGCCATTCCACCACGTCGGCGTCCAGGCGCATGGTGACGGGCCTCTTCGGAGGGCGATAGAACTTGCCCACCTCGGCGCCGCTCCAGTCGATGACCTCCGGCATCTCGGAAAGATCAATGTCTTCGTCTTTCTTAGCTGCGACAGCCGCGATTTCGCGTTTCTGTTCTTTTGTGGGCTTCTTCATAGCTTTTCTTCTCGTGAGATTGCAGCGCGAGTGAGTGAGAACTGTGCCGTCCCTAAAGGGACTCACCATTTTTTTATTACTTTACCCAGGGCTTACGAGTGTGCGTGAGAACCTGTGCCGTCCCTACGGGACTCGGGTCACATATCCCACCTTACCCAGCGCTAAAGCGCTGGGCTAAGNNGAAAAGTGAGTTCTCACGCACACCCTTACGCCCCTGGGCTAACATCAATTCCGCCCCTGCGGGGCTGGATTCGTGACCGACAAACGCCGCTGGCAAATACGAGGTCTCTTTCTGGCCGTGGTGAGGTTGACTCGAATCTTTTCAAACTCTAAACCTGAAGCTCGAAACTCTTAAACTGGAAACTTGAAACTAACCCCTGGCCCCTATCCCCTGCCCTCAAAATCCCATAATGTTATATCCGCAATCCACGTAGATGGTTTCGCCGGTGATGCCGGTGGCGGCGTCGCTGGCGAGGAAGACGGCGGTCGCGGCGACCTCTTTCACGTCCACGTTGCGTTGCAGGGGAGCGCGCTCGGCCTGGGCACCCAGCATGTCGCCGAAGCCGGAGATGCCGCGCGCGGCCAGGGTCTTGATGGGGCCGGCGGAAATGGCGTTCACGCGAATCTTGTTCTTGCCCAGATCGTAGGCCAGGTAGCGGACGCACGCCTCCAGCGCGGCCTTGGCCACGCCCATCACGTTGTATCGCGGCACGACTTTTTCCGCTCCGTAGTAGGTGAGGGTCATGACGCTGCCGCCGTCGGTCATCAGCGGACGGGCGGCGCGGGCCAGCGCTACCAGCGAATAGACGCTGATGTCGAGCGCGATGCGGAAGCCCTCGCGGCTGGTGTCGGCGAACTCGCCCTTCAGCTCTTCGGCGGGCGCGAAAGCGATGCTGTGTACCAGCGCGTCGAGTTTGCCGTAACGCGACTTCAGTTGCTCGAACAGTTGTGCGATCTCTTCGTCGCGGCTGACGTCGCACTGAAAGGCCTGCGAATTGGGCAGGGCCGCGATCAGGTCTTCGGCTTCCTGCTTCAGGCGCTCGTTCTGGTAGGTGATGGCCAGCTGCGCTCCGGCCTGCTGCATCTGCTGGGCAATGGCCCAGGCAATGCTGCGCTTGTTGGCCACGCCAAACACCACCACCGTTCGGCCTGCTAAACAATTCGACATTCGATGCCATTCCTCCGCGCACAATAACGCCAAATGGTTGAGGATATCAGCCACGGCGCGGGATGTCTCGCTTGAGATGAGGGGGCTGCCGCGGCCCCAAATTCCGCTTCACATCGGCTTGACATTCGGCATATACTCGCTTGCGCCCCACGCTCCCCAGGGCCGGGCTCGCCCCAGGGAACCGGAGAGAAGTCGCGGCTTGCGAATTCACCGGCGTCGGAGAGCCAGAGTATGGCTCCGTCGAGCATCCGCAGAGTAAGGCTCGCCGGGGCACGACCTTCAAGGGAGGGCACTATGGCGACCATCCGGGACCTGTTGAGCAATCGCACCATTTACTACGTCCAGCCTGACCAGACCGTCTTTGAGGCCGCCCAATATATGTCGCAGTGCAACGTGGGCGCAGTTCCGGTCCTCGACGGCACGCAACTGGTCGGCATCTTCTCCGAACGGGACCTTATGGTGCGGGTGGTGACCGAGGGGCGCAGTCCGCTGTTCACCTATATTGCCGAGGTGATGACCACCGACCTGCACGCGGTTGCGCCCAGCACCAGTTCGGAAGCAGCCATGTGCCTGATGCAGATGCACGGCATTCGACATTTGCCGGTGTGCGACGGCCCCATGCTGGTCGGCTTTCTCTCGCTGCGCGATCTGCTGCGCTGCCATCTCGACGAGAAATCCGTTGAAGCCGACTCGATGCGCGCCTATATTCAGACGTACTCGAGCTGAGAGTAAGATTGTAAAAGCGCTCGAAGGCGGCGCTAAACTTGCCTGTGAACTTGCCCGGCCTGGTCGATCATCTCCGCAAGATCGCGGGACGCGATGCCGTCCTGGACCGTCCCGAAGACCTCATGCTATACGAGTACGACGCTGGTATCCGCAAGAGCACGCCCGGCGCCGTTGTCTTCCCACAGAACACGGAGCAGGTTTCCCAAATCATGCGGCTGGCCACGGCCCTTAACGTTGCCGTGGTGCCGCGCGGCGCGGGCACCGGACTCAGTGGCGGCGCGATTCCGCAAGAGAGCGGCCTGGTAATCGCCTTCTCGCGCATGAACCGCGTTCTCGAAGTTGACGTCGAGAACCAGCGCGCGACGGTGCGGCCGGGCGTGGTCAATCTGCAGCTCTCCGAGCACGTGTCCCACCTTGGGCTATACTTCGCGCCCGATCCCTCCAG
>PLBW01000116.1 GCA_003135475.1 Acidobacteriaceae bacterium | reverse complement strand
ATGGACAGCGGAATCATAGCGGCTGTCGGCAAGAGAAACGCCGTGTCGGTTCCATCTCGGGGGCGAGTTGTGGACTTCGGCGATTCCATCCTCACGCCCGGGCTAATTGACATGCATGTTCACGGGGGCGCGGGGCACGATGTGATGGAAGGCTCCGATGAGAGTCTGGCGGCCATCGAGCGATTGATGGTGCAACACGGCGTCACCAGTTATTGTCCGACGACCGTCACCGCCCCGCTGGAGCAAACGCTGAAGTCTCTCGAGGATTTGGCCAGGGCGGCGGAACGCGCGGACCGCGATGTCGGCAGAGATCCCACTCGCGCGCAGCCGCTGGGGATTCATCTGGAGGGCCCGTTCCTCAGCCACGCCCGGCGCGGGGTCCACTCTGGTGTCCACCTGCAGCCGGTCTCGGGCCAAGCTTTCGACGAAATGTGGGATGCAGCCGGAGGTCACATCCGGGTGCTCACCATTGCGCCCGAGCTAGAGGGTGCGCTGGCTCTTATCGCCGATGCCTCTCGTCGCGGAGTATGTGTCAGCGTAGGGCATTCCAATGCCACCCTGGAGCAGGGGATCGCCGGCATCCAAGCCGGAGTTCGGCACGCTACGCACACCTTCAATGCCATGCGCAGGTTCGATCATCGCGATCCAGGATTGCTGGGCGCGATTCTCACTGACCGCAGGCTGACGGCCGACATCATCGCGGATGGAATCCACGTGGACCCCATCATCATTGACCTGTTCGTGCGCTGCAAGGGAGTGGATGGCGCGGTGCTGATCACCGATGGCATCAGCGCGACTGGCATGCCCGACGGGACTTACCGGCTGGGCTCGTTTGAGGTGCAGGTGCGCGACAACCGTTGCATGTCACATGGGAAACTTGCAGGCAGTGTTTTGACGCTGGATCGCGCGCTCCGGAACATGATGAGTTTTGCGAAAGTCAGCTTTCAAGACAGCATTCGCATGGCCACGCTGAATCCCGCGCGCGTGCTCGGTATTGGACACCGAAAAGGCGTGCTGCAACCTGGAGCCGATGCCGACATCGCGGTGTTCTCTTCCGCCGGCGAGGTGCTGCACACGGTCGTGGGCGGCTCGCTCAACTAGCAAAACCCTAAGAGCAAGCCTATCGTCGGCTAAAGCCGACTCCGATAGATAGAGAGATGGCATTCGACGCGGGCCTGAAGGCCCGCACTACCCGTGCAAGCACATGCACCAATCCTGGAAATGCTCTAGTCCTAGTTCTTAGCGTGTCAGTTGGAGGCGCTCTTCTTCCTTCTTCATCCTGGCAATGGCGACCAGCTCCACGGCCTTCTGCGCGATGTGCTCGGCGCTGACTTCGAACTCCTTGATCAGTTCCCAGGGCGCGCCGGAATCGCCGAAGCGGTCCTTTACGCCGATAGCGCCGGTGATGACCGGCCTTCCCATCAACTCGGGGCTTTCCGTGATTACGCCGCTCACGCGCCACGCCAGGGCGCCAATCTGGTGCTCCTCGGCGGTGACCACAACGCCCGTCTCCTTGGCCGCCCGCACGATGGCCGTTTCATCAATCGGCTTCACGGTGTGCATGTTGACCACGCGAGTTTCGTAGCCAAATTCCTGTTTCAGGATCCACGCCGCGCGCATCGCCTCGGGCACCATTGGCCCACAAGCGATGATGCTGAGATCTTCGCGCTCGTTTTCGTAATTGGGAGCAAGCACGGTCTCGAACGCATCAATCATCTCCGGCGCTTCGCGGCGGAGACGGCTCACGTTCGCCACTCCAAAGACAAATGGGGTGTTCTCGCGGGTCACGATTGGGGTGGCTTCGCGCGCGAAACGGATGTACTTGGGCCCGACATGCTGGAGCAGCAGATAGTCGGTCGCCTTGCGCGTCTCGATGGCGTCGCAGGGCACCACGACCGACATGTTCGGCAGCCCGCACATGGCGAACAAATCTTCCAGCGCCTGGTGGGTGGCGCCATCGGGCCCCACCGAAACTCCGCCATGAGCGCCGGCGATCAATACATTGAAATTTCCGTAGCAGATGGAAACCCGGATCTGGTCCAGATTGCGTGCTGCCGCGAAGGTCCCGTAGGTCCCGAATACCGGCAGCTTGCCTTCTCGCGCCAGTCCTGCGGCGGCAGCGGTCGCCGACTGTTCCGCGATGCCCATGCTGATCCAGCGATTTTTGCGTTCCGGGTTGCCAGAATAGAAGTCGCTGATGGTGATCGAGCCGGAGATGTCGAGGCCGAGGCAGACCACTCGCTCGTCATCGCCGTTGTTCTGCACCGATTTTCCGAAGCCCTTGCGGGTGGGCTCCATCTTCACTTTCATCTGGCTCGTGCTGTTCCACCAGTATTCGTGCGAGAAGCTCGGGGTCTTGGCGGCCAGCGTCGCCTCCACTTCCTTCTGATACTCATTCGCCTTCTTCAGCAGCGCATCGTAGGCAATGGTCTGCTTCAGCCCGAGCTCTTCCAGGGCCTTCACCAGCTCGTCGTAGCTGGGAGCTTTGCCGTGCCATCCGGCAATGTTCTCCATGAAGCTGACACCCTTACCCTTCACCGTGTTGGCAAGGATCAGAGTGGGCTTGCCGGAGACCGGATTGTTCTTCGCCTTCTGCAAAGCGTCCGCGACTTGCGTAATGTCGTGACCGTCAATCTCAATCACTTCCCAGCCAAAGCTGCGATAGCGCTCGTCCAGCGGCTCCACGTTCATCACGTCCTTGACCCAGCCGTCAATCTGCAAGCGGTTGCGGTCGATGATGGCCACCAGATTGTCGAGCTTGAAGTTCGATGCCTCCATGACGGCTTCCCAGATATTGCCTTCCTGCTGCTCGCCGTCGCCCATGATGCAAAACACCGAATGCTTGCCGCCATCGAGTTTGCCGGCCAGCGCCATGCCGACCGCAATGCTGAGACCCTGTCCCAACGATCCGCTGGAGACTTCGACACCCGGCAGCTTCAACCGGTGCGGATGTCCCTGGAATGGCGAATACAGCTTGCGCAAGGTGACCATATCTTCGACGGGAAAGTATCCGGCAAAAGCGAGCCCAAGATACAAAGCGGGGGCTTTATGTCCGGCCGACCAGATGATGCGGTCGCGTTCCTTCCAATCCGGATTGTTGGGATCGTGGTTGGCGACCTTTAAGTACAGGGCCGCAACAATGTCCATGATGGAGAGCGTGCCTCCGGAATGGCCGGAGCCGGCGGCACAAAGCGCAACCAGGTCATAGCCGCGCATCAAGCGGGCGGCCTGTTTCAGTTCTTCCAGGCTGAACTCGCGAACCACGGCTTGGGAGAGGGAATTAACAATTGGCATGATGAATCCTTTATGCGGGTAAGGACGCGCCTCAACTCACGGACCCGCGATATATGGGATCCCGATAAGTAAGGCTAGGCCGGATAAAACATTGGGTCTGTGAGCAAGATCACGTGAGGGTGTGACGGAGTGCGCAACCGAATGGGCATTCGCGGCCTGCTCCCAATCTATGTTGCACGAATCAGGTCTGCCCTGCCATGCCCTGCCATGCCCCCCTTTGGACTCATGTAAGGCAGTCACGGACTACAATATTCGCATCGGTCGAGGCCCAACGGAATGCAAACGGCGGAAGTGGTGATTATCGGCGGCGGCATTGTAGGTTCCAGTATTGCGTGGCATCTTACCGAGGCTGGTTGCCGCACCGTTCTGATGATTGAGCGCGAATCCCATCAGGGCAAAGGCTCCACGGGCAAGAGCATGGGAGGCGTGCGCGCCCAGTTTGCCACCGCCCCCAACATACAGATGTCGCTGTACTCCATTCCCTTCTATGCGAATTTCGAAGAACGATTGGGCCATCCTTCGGAATATCGCGCCCAGGGCTACTTGTTCGTCGCCACGAAACCGGCACATCTGGAGTATTTGCGGACCAACCAGCGGCTGCAAAAATCGCTGGGACTCACCGCAGTGCGAATGCTGACGCGTGACGAGATCGTCACGATGGTCCCGCAACTGCGCAGCGACGACATCCTGGGCGGAAGCTTCTGCGCGACTGACGGATTCGTCGATCCCTACAGCGTGATGATCGGATTCACCGCTCGGGCTTGCGAGCAAGGCGCCGCTCTCTGGCGCTCGACGGAAGTCATTGCCGTCCATTGCGACAGCGAAAGAATCAGCCAAGTAGAAACCACGCGTGGACCGGTCAGCACGCGAGTGGTGGTCAACGCAGCCGGTCCGTGGGCAGCCGACGCTGCGGCGCTTGCCGGCGTGAAGCTCCCCGTGGAACCGCTGCGCCGCATGTTGATTCCGACCGAACCCTTCGACGGCGTCCTGCACACCATTCCCATGGTGGTTGACATGACCAACGGTTTTCACTTCCGGCCGGAGAGCCTGGGATTCCTGCTGGCATGGAACGATCCCGAGGAAACACCCGGCTACAAGACAGACTTCGATTCGTCCTTCATCGAGAAGGTGCTGACGCGCGCCGCTGACCGGGTGCCCTGCTTTGAGAACCTGGCCGTCAACCCGAAACGCGCGTGGGCGGGACTGTACGAGATGTCGCCCGATCACCACGCAATTCTGGGGCCTGTTCCCGAGGTACGCGGCTTCTACTGTGCCAACGGTTTCAGCGGACACGGCGTCATGCATGCCCCTGCGACGGGAAAGATTTTGGCTGACTTGATCCTTCGCGGAACGACAACGGTTGTAAACAATATCGAGGTACTTAGTCCGGCACGCTTCGCCAGAGGCGAAATGTTGCATGAAACGGCCGTGCTGTAACCCAAACCCCTGCTCGCGTCCTCTTGCTCACAAAACCTGGATAGTGCTCTAATCTTGTGGCGCCGCCGGTGTCGCAGGCAACAAACTACTGCCGTGCCGGCATCGAATTGAACAGCAGGCTGAGTACACCTATTTGACGACCGCTAAGAAAATTCTGGCCAACGGCATCTCCGAGCAGGAAGCGATCGACCGCGCCAAACAGGGCGACTCCGAATGCTTCGCGGGTTTGTACGGTCTGCACAAGCGCCGGGTGTATTCGCTGTGCCTGCGCATGGTCGGCAACACGGCGGAAGCGGAAGATCTAACCCAGGAAGCTTTCCTGCAGTTGTTTCGCAAGATCGCTACCTTTCGCGGGGAATCGGCGTTCTCCACCTGGTTGCATCGCCTGGCGGTGAACGTAGTGCTCATGCACTTGCGTAAGAAGGGGCTGCCCGAAGTTTCGCTGGAGGAGACCTTGGAGCCGCAGAACGAAGATGGCCCCAGAAAAGACATCGGCGCCCGCGACAATGCACTGATCGGAGCCATCGATCGGGTCAACCTGGAGCGCTCCATCGAGAGTCTGCCACCGGGATACCGCATCATCTTCGTGCTGCATGATGTCGAAGGTTACGAACACAACGAAATTGCGGAGATGATGGGCTGTTCCATCGGCAATAGCAAATCTCAGCTCCACAAGGCAAGAATGAAACTGCGTGGCCTTCTGAAGCTGAGCCAGGCGGAGCGGGCTGCAAAACGATAAACGATAGAAGATGAGGACAGAGGGCATTTCTCAGGGCGAGATGCAGGGAATCCTACAACGATAGAAAGGCACACATTCATCCGGATTCTTTGGGGAGAGCATTCATGACGTGCGCGGAGTTTCAAAAGGTCCTGCCTTACAGCATTGACGGGGGCGGCAGCGCTGAGGAGCAGCAGCACCTCGCAAGCTGTCACATCTGTTCCGACCTGATTGCCGACTTACGCTATATTGCGGAGGCCGCCAAGCTGCTGGTTCCCATGGAAGACCCCAGTCCCCGAGTGTGGACCGGCATTCAGGAGTCACTGGAGCGCGAGGGCATGGTAAAACCAGCCCGCAAACATGTTTAGCGCCCCGATAGACCAGTTGCTATAACTCCGCCCTAGCTAACACCGATTGAATGCCAAAATCCCGCTTGAACTCTTCCCGGTAGCCACCGCTATTTCAGGATACTTTTCAGTGACGCGAGCGGTTAGGCCGGTGTTAGTATCACCACGTCAGCTCACTGCGATGAGTTAGGCAGAGATCATGTCAACAGTAATCCCGTCGCTCGGCGACCGCTCTCCTGCTTTTATTGCCCGGCTGTTCGATGCCATCACGACCGGTTCTCCTCGCCACGACTTTGCTCATCCAAGGATTAGCTGCATCTCATCCCTCGGGTTGTTACTGTATTGAATGGAGGACACTGTGACCCTGAACAATGCCTCCTGGATCGATCGCTCCCTGCTGAAGGCGGTTCGCAGGGCCGTGGGTGCGGCCCCCATATCTCTGGCTCTTCCCCACGTCGAAGACCGGCCCAGCACGACCTCGTCGCCGATTGGCACTATCCGCATAGCTGACCGCGCTACCCTGACCGGGCTGGTGATGAATCCCGAGGTCGTCTTTGGGGATGCTTACTCCGACGGCCGAATTGAAGTCGAGGGCGATCTGGTCCGCGTCCTCGAATCCATTTACCCGTCATCCCGCGTGGTGCGGAACTGGCGCTGGCGACTGATGTCGAAGTGGCTCGCCTGGGCGCAGTCCAATAGCCGCTATGGCTCCTCGCGCAATGTTCACCATCATTACGATCTTCCCACCGCGTTTTACCGACTCTGGCTGGATGAGCTTATGGTGTACACCTGCGCTTACTTCCCCAACCAAGACACTTCGCTGGAAGAGGCCCAGAAAGCCAAGCTCGACCTGGTTTGCCGGAAGTTATGGCTCCGGCCGGGAGAGACGGTGGTCGAAGCCGGGTGTGGCTGGGGCGCACTGGCCATGTATATGGCCGAACACTATGGCGTGAAGGTCAAGGCCTTCAACATCTCACATGAGCAGATTCGAGTGGCACGGGAAGTGGCCGAACAGAAAGGCCTTTCGTCCATGGTTGAGTTTGTGGAGGACGATTACCGCAATATCGCGGGCCGCTATGATGTATTTGTGTCCGTCGGCATGTTGGAGCACGTGGGCCGCGAGCATTACCCCGAGTTAGGCCGGGTGATTCAACGTACCATCGGCGACCAGGGCCGGGGACTGCTGCATTTCATCGGTCGCTGCCGCAGTCTGCCCTTTAGTGTCTGGATTCGCAAGCGCATATTCCCCGGCGCCTACGCGCCCACCCTCCGCGAGTCGATGGAGGTTCTGCAACCAACGCCCTTCTACGTGCTCGATGTCGAGGACCTTCGGCCCCACTACGCCAGGACCGTCGAACACTGGTTAAGCAGATTTGAGCGCGCCTATGACACCGTCGTGGATCGTCACGGGACGACCTTTGCACGCATGTGGCGGCTCTATCTTGCCGGGTCCATTGCTGCCTTCCGGGTGGGCACGCTGCAATTGTTCCAGGTTGTGTTTACGGGGGCCCGCTGCCCGTCCGTTCCATCAACACGCACCCGTCTATACAGCACCATCAGCCAGGATCAAGATAAGTTAGACGACGAATTATGGACTCCTGCGATGTCTTAATTGTCGGCGGTGGCCCAGCGGGATCTTCCTGCGCCTGGGGACTGCGGCAATCGGGGCTCGACACGCTGCTGATCGATCGCAGCACCTTCCCGCGCAACAAACTCTGCGGAGGATGGATCACGCCGCTGGTATTCGAAGCGCTGGACATCGATCCCGAGTCCTACGCGCCGGGGCGCGTTCTGCAGCCGATCACCGGCTTCCGCCTGAGCTGCATCGAAGGACCCCAAGTTGACATCGACTACGGTCGGACCATCAGCTACGGCATCCTGCGCTGTGAGTTTGACGAATATCTCCTGCGCCGCTGTGGCGCGCGCATACGCGAAGGCGTCCCGTTCGACTCCATCGAGCGAACCGGGGAGGGCTGGATCGTCAATGGCGACCTCAAAGCGCGACTTGTAGTTGGCGCCGGAGGACACTTTTGCCCGGTGTCCCGCTTCCTCGGCAACAAAGCCTCGTCCCCATCGGTCGTGGCCCGCGAAATTGAGTTCGAGATGCCAGCAGCGCAAGCCGCCAGCTCCAGCATCGCCGGCGAATTGCCGGAGCTCTATTTTTGCCGCGACCTGCGCGGCTATGGATGGTGCTTCCGCAAACAGGATGTCCTCACCGTTGGCATCGGCCGCATGGATAATCACGGCCTCTCCCAACACTGTGACGAGTTCCTTCGCTTTCTCAAGCGCAGCAGAAACGTCGAAGTGCCCGGCAAAGGCATTTTGGGACACGCTTACTGGCTCTTTGGCAACTTGGAACGGGCAATTCTGGATAACGCCGTTCTGTTAATCGGGGATGCCGCCGGCTTGGCGTATCCGGAAAGCGGCGAAGGCATCCGGCCGGCCATTGAGTCGGGATTGATTGCCGCCCACAGCATAGTCGCCGCCCAGGGCGACTACAGCGCCGGCCGATTGGAACTCTATCGCGAGCTTCTGAATGCCAGGCTACGTCAGAAGCGGAACACCCTGGAGTCGCTGGCCCAGTTCATCCCGCAATCGGTTCGCGAGATCTGCGGGCGGTCGCTGCTGAGGAGCCGCTCGTTCTGTCGCAACATTGTTTGCGACCGTTGGTTTCTGCGGGTGAATGAGCGCCCGCTCGCGTTGGCAGAGAAGCAGTCAGCACTCAGCAGTCAGCACTCAGCCAATGCATTGTCATCCTGAGCGTCACATGGGGCTACGGCCCACCCAATTGACCACGGAGGCACGGAGATCACGGAGGAAACTCTATAGAAACCGAGAACTCCGTGTCCTCTGTGTCTCCGTGGTAAAAGATTTTCGCCAGAGCCAGAGTAGGGGCTCTTCGACTGCCCTCGGTCGTCCGCCGTGGCGGACGACCTCGCTCCGCTTAGAATCACGTCGGTACGAATGAGCGCCACAACGGCGGAAGGTTTCTACCCCGCTGCTGGCGGATACGGCCCACGATAGCCCATCTGGTGCGAGATACGGCGGGCCGCGTCTTTCACCATCTCCGCCAGTCGAGGCACGGCGTCACGCGGCACGGCGGTGATGGTCCCGGTCGAGCCGATGCTCGCCTCAACCCCACCTCGGCTGTTAAAGATGGGCGCTCCTACGCAGCGCGCACCCAGACTGTTCTCCTCGTCGTCCACCGAATACCCCAACTGGCGTACGCGCTCGAACTCTTTCATTAGCTTGGGCACACTGATGATGGTGTGCGGCGTCAGTTTCTTCAGTCCGCGTTGGCGGATGATCGCGTCCCTCTGCTCGAAATCAAGGTACGCGAGCAGCGCCTTGCCTACCGCCGTGGAATGCACTTCCATCCGCCGGCCGATCCAAGTGTCCATCTTGATAAAGCTGGGCGCCTCCACCTTCTCCACGTACACCGCCTCGCCATGGTCGAGAATGGCCAGGTGCGTGGTGATGTGAATTTGATCGACCAGGTGTTTCATGATGGGCAGCGCCGCTTGGCGTATATCGACTCCGCTGAGGGCCGCGCGCGACAGGCTCAGCACCTTCATGCCAAGCCGGTACTTGCCGTCTTCCAGGTCGCGGCGCAGATAGCCATGCTGCTCCAGGGTGCGCAGAATGTAGCTGGCTGAGCTCTTGGGGATTTTGAGCTTGCGGCTGAAATCGGCATTCGACATGCCCCCCTCGCGCTGGCCGGCGGCTTCCAGGATCAGCAGGGTACGCTCCACTGCGGTGGAAGGACTCTCGATTGGACGTGCCATGGCACCAGTCTAACAGTTGTGCGACATGGTGAATATGAGTTCGGAATGCTGGCCATCTGCAAATGTGCTCAGAACGGTCAGAGTGAGCTGTTTGTCACAGACAAATGCGCCGGCCAAGCCTAGCTTGGAGTCAGGCCAGCGATCTAAACCGCGAGCAGGCCACCTGCTTCCCACTATGGGAATCGGAAAGCTAGAGTGCAAAGGGATGAATTTGTGTTCAGTATTATGAACATTATTCTTGTCTACGCATCGCAGGCCGTTTATGCTATGTACACCATGCAGAATTACAGTTCAGCTAATTGAACACTCAATACTGCCCGGGGGTTGGTCAGACCCCGCTCATTGTCCGAACCCGAGAGGAGATCACCAAAATGGCGACCCATCAAACTGCTGCTGAACTTGCAAAATCCTGGAAGACCGATCCACGCTGGAACGGAGTCGTTCGGCCTTATTCCGCGGAAGATGTGGTGCGCTTGCGCGGTACCCTTCCCATCGAATACACCCTCGCCCGCGTAGGCGCGGAACGCCTGTGGGAGATGTTGAACAGCGACAAGTACGTCGCCGCCCTGGGCGCCATGAGCGGCAATCAGGCGGTGCAGATGGTCTCGGCCGGACTGAAAGCTATTTACGTCAGCGGCTGGCAAGTGGCCGCCGATGCCAACAACGCCGGCCAGATGTATCCCGACCAGAGCCTTTACCCGGCCGACTCGGTGCCCAATCTCGTTCGCCGCCTCAACAATGCGCTCACCCGCGCCGACCAGATCCACCATTCCGAAGGAAAGAACGGCATGAATTGGTTTGCGCCGCTCATCGCCGACGCCGAAGCTGGTTTCGGTGGCACGCTGAACGCGTTCGAGTTGATGAAGTCGATGATCGAAGCCGGTGCGGCCTGCGTACACTTCGAAGATCAACTGTCGTCCGCCAAGAAGTGCGGACACCTCGGTGGCAAAGTGCTGGTTCCCACCACGGAGGCCGTGCAGAAGCTGGTGGCGGCCCGTCTTGCGGCCGATGTGCTGGGCGTTCCCACGCTCGTGCTTGCTCGCACCGATGCCAACAGCTCACATCTGCTGACCAGCGACATCGATCCCTATGATCGCATCTTCCTGAACGGCGAGCGCACCTCGGAAGGTTTCTTTGGCATCCATGGCGGTCTCGACTCAGCCATCGCGCGCGGCCTGGCGTATGCACCGTACTCCGACCTCATCTGGTGCGAAACCTCAGAGCCGAACCTGAAGGAAGCCGAGCGCTTCGCCGACTCTATTCACGCGAAGTATCCGGGCAAGATGCTGGCCTACAACTGTTCGCCTTCGTTCAACTGGAAGAAGAAGCTGGACGACGCCACCATCGCGCGCTTCCAGCCGGCGCTGGCCGAAATGGGCTACAAGTTCCAGTTCATTACGCTGGCCGGCTTCCACGTGCTGAACCTTGGGATGTTCGAGCTGGCGCGCGCCTACAAAGATACCGGCATGACCGCTTATTCGCGTGTGCAGGAGAAGGAATTCGCTCGCGAGTACAGCCACGGATATTCCGCGGTCAAGCACCAGCGCTTCGTCGGCACCGGCTACTTCGACGAGGTCACGCAGGTCATCGCCAGCGGCAAGTCGTCGCTGTCGGCGCTGAAGCACTCGACCGAAGCCGAGCAGTTTGCGGAGATCAAGGTCCCGGGCCAGATGATCGAGGTGGGGCAAGACCCATCCTGCCGCCCGATTCTGGGCGAATGTCCGCTGACCTGCGAGCACGAACACGAGCATGTACGCCGCGACAACGTCTCGGCCAACGACTAGAAGTTTCTCTCCTGGGCAGCAATAGCGTGGGACACGCGTACAGGCACGGGACTTACCCATCCCGTGCCTGATTTTTTGTGATATCTTCAACCCTTCTGCCACGGCGGAAAATTCAATGAAGCAGGCAGCGCTTGGTTTTCGAGTGCATTCGGGGTGGGCTGCGCTGGTTGCGGTCGCCGTCGAGGATGGGGCCCCTTACGTCCTCGCGCGTGCACGACCCCACCTCGTCAAGGCTTTCACCTACCAGTTTCGGCAGCCTTACCACACGGCGGCGGAACTGCCGCGGGATAAAGCGAGCGAATTCATTTCGCGTGTACGGAAGGAGTCGAGAGACCTTGCTTATCGTGCAATCCACGAAATTCAGGCTGATATACAGAAGCAGGGTTTCAAACTAGGCCAAGCAGCCCTGCTCCTCGCTTCAGGAAAGCAGCTTCCCGCCCTCGACAAAATTCTTGCGTCGCATGCACTGATTCACACCGCCGATGGAGAACTCTTTCGCGAAGCGGTCCTTCACGCCAGTGCCCGCTGCCGCTTGGCCACGATTTGCGTCAAGGAGCGGGAACTCCTGGATCAAGCGGCTGAAACTTTTCGACTAAGACCGGATGCACTTTTGCGCCGCGTTACCGAGCTTGGTCGGCCGCACGGCTCTCCGTGGTCGCAGGATGAGAAATTTGCCACCATCATTGCGTGGCTCGGCCTACCTTCTCCATCGAAACGCTAGCTCGAGTTTGAGCGGAAAATTTCCGAAGATGCGCCGTCGGAGCGACTAGATGGTCCGCCTCGCCCCGCAGGAACGGCACCTAACGAGTTTCCTCGACCCAGCCTGCGTCTTTCGCCATCCCAAAATTCCATCTATACTTTGACGGCTTCTGTTCTTTCGCCCGGAGGACGTTTTGATACGCACACTGATCTCGCTCTTATGCGCCGCCGCTTTCTGCTTGCCCGTTTTCGCGCAAACCCAGGCTACCCAGCCTGCCGCTCGCAGTTGGATCGCCACCAGCAACCAATACGCTAACATGCTGATCGACGTTGTCTTCAAGTACCGTCCCGAGTTTGGCACGCAGCAGGGGTTGAGTCAGTTCGACACCAAGGCTTCGCAGCCCACGCTGGCCAACGAGGACCAGGAGCGGCACGAGACCGAGGCGGTGCTGGCAAAGCTGAAGAGCGCGGCGGCGGAAAAGCAGCAGCAGGACGTGGCCGAGGACCTGCAGATCATGATCCGCAGGGTCAACCTCAACTTCAAGCGCCAGGATTTCCAGCGCGCCCACGAAGTGCCCTTCTTCAACGCCAGCCAGATGGTCTTCGGCGGGCTACAGGTTTTGCTCGATGAGCAGACGCCCTCCGAGCGCCGGCCGGCTGCCGTGGTGCGCATCCGCGAATATGCCGGACTGGAGCCTGGTTACACTGCGATCACCGAGATCCTGAAGCAGCGCATCAGCGAGCAGATGGCCAAGCCGGGCGTGATCTATCCCGCGCGAGTTGAGATCGAAACCGAGATGGCGCGCAATTCCAACTATCTGAATGGAATCGCCGCGCTCATGCAGAAGTACAAACTCACGGGATGGGAAGAGCCGTTTGCCAAGTTGAAGACGCAACTTACCGACTATGACGCGTGGGTGCGAGCCACGGTGCTGCCCAAGGCACGCGACGATTTCCGCCTTCCGCCCGAGCACTATGCGCTCGACATGGAGAACTACGGCATCGACATTCCGCCCGCGCAGCTCGCCACCATGGCGCACCAGGCTTTCATTGAGATCCAGGGCGAGATGAAGTCCGTCGCGCTGAAGCTTGCCAAGGAGCGGCGCCTGCCCTCGAGCGATTATCGCGACGTGATCCGCGAGCTGAAGAAACAGCAGCTCGTGGGCGACGCCATTCTCCCGTTTTACCAGGAGCGGCTGAAGCAGATCGAGAAGATCATCGTCGACCAGCAAATTGTGTCGCTTCCCGACCGGCCTGCCCGCATTCGCATCGCTACGCCAGCCGAGACCGCGCAGCAGCCTGCGCCGCACATGGTGCCGCCACCGTTCATCCACAATACCGGCCAGAAGGGCGAGTTCGTTTTGCCGCTAAACATTCCCGCCGGCCCAGGAAAGCCCTCAACCGAAAAGTACGACGATTTCACTTACGATGCAGCCGCCTGGACGCTGACCGCCCACGAGGCACGGCCGGGACATGAGTTGCAATTTGACTCGATGCTGGAGCACGGGGTCTCGCTAGCGCGGGTTCGCTACGCGTTCAACAGCACCAATGTCGAGGGCTGGGGACTGTATTCGGAATATCTGATCAAGCCGTACATGCCACTCGAAGGCCAGTTGATCTCGCTGGACCTGAGGCTGCAACGGGCCGCCCGAGCGTTTCTCGATCCCGAGCTGCAGGCCGGCAAGATCACGCCCGCGGATGCTTTTCGCGTGATGGAGCAGGATGTGGTGCTGTCACATGCCTTCGCCGAGGAGGAGGTCGAACGCTTCACCTATCGCATGCCCGGCCAGGCGAACAGCTATTTCTATGGGTACACCAAGTTGATCGCATTGCGCGAGGACACCGAGAAGGCGCTGGGCCCTAAGTTCAATCAGAAGAAGTTCCACGACTTCATTCTGGCGCAAGGCCTGCTGCCACCCGACCTGATGCGCAAAGCGGTGATGGAAGATTTCGTTCCCGCCCAGAAGCAGGGCGCGAAGCAATAACTGGCGGCCTGAGTTATGCGAACTCCGTCGCTGTAATTCGACCAGCCATCAGATTGACATCGGCGCTGGCTCTGGCTCCCACTTGGCGAAACCAGGCGGACTGCTGCATTTGTTGAGCAGCCGTGGGCCAATCCTGATTATTGACGGCTTGGATCGCGTGAACGAACTGCGAGAAGCCGTGTACTCCTAGATTGAAAACCATGTCCACAATAACGACCTGTTTATCGTCCGGGAGAGAATCGAAACTTGGCACAACCTGACGAGCGCCCGGTATGGCTTGGTTCACAGTTTGGTCAAGAAGGGCGTCAATCTGGTCGTCCGTCAAGGTTTGCCCCCCGGAGCGGACCTGGGTGTAGTCCAAGCCCAACGCCTCGATTGCGGCCTGAGCACCGGGGGCGTCCAAGTTGAAACCCACACCAACCGTAGGATGGCCTTCGACCACGCTACCCGGTGTTATCGGCCTGCTAGTCGCGTCGTCGTACGCCTGGTTGCGGCGACCCTCCCAATGCTCGATCCAGGCTTTTATCGTAGCGAGATCCATAGGTTCCTCCTCCCTTACCTACTGCGACGAGCGCGAGGTTATACCGGTATGTCTGGTTCAAGATGTCCGCCGACAACGCTTAAGCTAAGTTAGTACCGCAGCTGACCAACCCACTCAAAGAGTCGAAGTACCTAACCTGTCACAATCAAAACTCTATCTTCGCTCTCGTCGATCTGCTCGCGAATATCGTGGCTGAGAATGATACAACCGTCGCTGGCGGTATGATTCATTTCAACGTTGTCCCCATGAATCAAGAATCCAGAACGCCCAAACATCTGGTTCGAGGGATCGGGCTCCAGCTCCATTACAACTGGACCCTTGCCGGGATGCGTGGAAGCTGGACCAATGGTGTAAGTACCTTCCGGGATCGGCCCCTCATCCGGTACGTCTTGTAGATCGGGATTGTCTAAACCCTCACCTTTTCCACTGTAGCCGGTACCGACGAAGACGCCATCATGTGAAAGTGCACCGGAGGATTGGCTGTAAGACCACGGCATCTGAGAACTCCTCGGTACTACGCAGCTCAAACTAGTGGATCACAAAACCGAAATCTGCCTTGCCATGGCTACCGCAGGCTGGACGGGAGCTGCACTGAACGTCTTGAGAGCACCCTTCACTTCGCCGGTTCTGCTGGCGTTTGCGGCTATAGTGGTCAGGATCGTCCGCCAGCAGTAAACCATTAAGCCCACTCCGGCGAGCAACACGCATAAGCCGACGACAACCGCGATTGGCATATTGAGGGTAGCGGCTTTCCCCAACTCGCAAATAATCAGGATCGCGACCGCGATTTGCAAGTAGGCGCCCCACATCGTGAATGCACTGGCAGTCAAGAAGCCAACGACTAAGCCGTGATTGGTTGCGACTGGAACTCCGGAGCTGTTGTCGATATCAGTCTGGCCCATCATTCTCTGTACCGCTGGCGCGAACCCTACAAGCGCCGTGGCGAACGCGGCAAGAAAGGCGTATTCCGTACGGCTGCCGAAAGCAGGTTTGTCTGGGAATATGGTTAGCTGGATCAAGAAAGAAAACCCTGTCCCGAATACTGTAATATTTGAAGCCCAACTCGAACCAAAGTCCCAGGACGCCCCGCCGATCGCGTCTGTCAATCTGTGCCCATGTCTCGTAACTATCACGCCGGTATACCCCGCGATCACAATTGCGAGAGCAATACTCAAGTAAAGGGCAAAGGTTAGCCACCCGGAACTCGCCCGCTCCAGCGCGATCGGGATCTCCTTACCTGGGCTCGCGCTGCCTAGAACACCTAAGAATCCTGTCGCTCCTCCCCCGCCACAGCCGGTGATTTCAATTGGTATCGACCTACTTGTATTCTTCTGTAGACCAAGAGCTGCCGGAAGAGTCACCACTGTTCCCTTACAGGGTTCCGAATCAGAGGTCCGCGTTAGATTCAAATAGAATTGGAGACTGGCGGCTGGTTTGTCATCATCGGAGATGACATCCACAAAAGTCGAAGCGGTCTGATCAGGCCGTAACGTGATCTTGATCGGATCCAGCTTGGCGAACCTTATGTTGCCGGCACCACCCAGCGGAACGGATAGGGGTGGCGGGGATAAGGTTCCAGCCCCGCCATTGATGATGGTCATGAGCGAGCCAGTCGGAATTATCTGACTCTGTGCAGCCGGGGTCAGCAAAGAAGCTAGCAACGCCAGAACCACCGGTTTCATTTTAACGCCTGAGTAATACGTGATATATCGACAGTTAAGCCCAAACGGAACTGAGAGTCAGCCTTATTGATCTGCGCCGCTCGATTTGCATATCGATACTCGATAGGCAGGTCGAAGCCAGGAGTAATCGGAACGCTCAGCTGGGCATCAAAGGTGTACTGTGGTTTTTGCAGAGAAAGCCAGTCTCCTTCACCGCTAAAAATCAAGCGGAGTGGCGACTTGCTCCAACCTCCAGTGGGATTTGTTAGGTTTCCCTGGAAACTTGTTGCGAATCTTCCGCCTCTGGAATCTAATCCCATCTTCCGATCCGTGTAATCAAAACTTCCATTGACGGTCCAGTTGATGCGAGTACTCAGTCCATAGTCAAAAATGAATTCCGCCCTGTAATTGTTATTGCCCTGGCCGGTACGGTTATTCCCAGTAGCCGAAATGGACATCTGCATACCCTTGCTTATCTGATCGTATTTATTGTTCAAGTCGGTCCGAAGAGTAGAAAAAGGTTGGATGGCATTCTCCACCAACGATTGAATCTGCTTCTTTGTATTGTCCGGAAGCGCATTGATGGTGCTTGCAAGATTAGCTTCAGTCAATTGGGTTTTGTCAAACGTCGTAAACACTTTCGCGTCCACGGAACTCACAACAGTAATATTGACCGTTGCCCCCTGGCCTGACACTCCCGTCGTCGGCTTTGTCGGTACGTTAGTGGCGACGGAATACTTGCTCCCGCTCAGCCCATACGGCGAAAGCTGAACGTTTGAAATGCCGCCATCCTTATCCACACCGAAAACCTCTACTTGCCCCCCTGATCCGGTACCGCCGACCTCCAAGATGTCGCCTACCTTATACCCACTGCCTGGAGCAGAGACTGTCACTCCCACCTTGGAGAGCGCGCCAATCACGACGCAATCTGAATGTAGGGCGGCACACATGATCTCCATAACCTTTGGCGTCAACTGTGCAGCCGCAACGGTTTCATTCGAAAGATCTTTCTGGATGACAGATATAGCTTTAAGATTATCTTTGGTGTACAACTCTCTATGATTCACCAAGAGCACTTTGGCGCCGTACACGGTAGATGGCGTTGTGGTATTGTCCGTGGCCTGCGTGGACGCTGCCGTCCCAATCGTGAATGAAATGCGGCGTGAAAATACGTGGTCTTTATAGAAGGTTGGATCAGTCGGACTTGTTCTGTTGAAGGCCGCCATTAGGGCGTAAAAGCTGGCAGTAGTCGTCCCGGTTCCAGTTCCAGTTTGACTAGATCCAGAGGTGCTGCCCGAGCCCGACTGTGAAAGGCCGGGAGCAACAGCTATCAAACTTGCAGCCGCGCTGACGAAATCCGTCGCGGAACTCTGGTCCACGAGCGAAGTTGATCGGGAGTCCGTTGAGGGAGATTGCAATTGTCGATCGCTCCCCTTTCCATTTTGTCCGACTTGTTGCTTGTCTAATATAGCCATCGCTTGGCAGTACACATACTCGTCAATGGTCTTGAAATTCGGGCAACCTCCACTCGGTGCGGCGGTTGCTGCCGCCGCTGGTGCTGCCGCTGGCGATGCTTGTGCGGGCAATATCACAGGACAACCAATCAACAAAGCGATTACAAATGCTCGCAAAATTGTCACGATATCACCACCATAAAGGATTCGTTTTCAACGTCTGTGGGCGCTCCGGTATAGCTTATTTTCATCACGGTGCTAACGAGCCCTGCTGCATTGAAGAGCTCGACGGTATAGGTATAGTTAGCGTTCGAAAAAAAAGTGAGACCCAATGTGAGATTTTCCCCCTGCTGAAAATCAGAGGGATTTTTTAGGTGAAGCCACTCGTATCTCGCCATTGGGTGACCCGGAAAATCAGCCGCCTGATAAAGTACTCCCTTTACATCGCTTGCGAAGCTGAATATTGGAATTGGTCCTCCTGCATCGATGATGAAATGCAAGAATTGACCAGCTGTGACCTGTACTGGCACAACGTTAGGGTTCGGCGTGGTTGGGGTGCGCGTAACCGCCATTTCTCCTCCTCGTGGATCGATGTGGGCAATTAGCCCATGACGTAGTTTTGCGTTACTAAGCTAAACAGCCTAGCAGCCTCAAAAAATTCGCCTCTAGCGAGCCATGCTTTGCCGCCCGCTGACGCAAGACCAGCTTCATTGCTTAGTAGGATGGACCATTTCACTCCCCACCTTGGGCCGCAAGTTTTGCAGCGTAAAATCTCCCATAGCTAGAAGGGTCGGCCCAAACAGGGCAGCCGCCCAACCTATCCTTCAGTACAACTGTCCTGGTGTCGCGCTATGAGGCCACACTACTATTGGCGGGGGCAGGCGACAGGAGACGAAGCGGCTGCTCCCTAAATAATGACTTCGGCGCTTGAGAACTCTATATCCCCACTTGCGGGAAGAAAAGATGAGCGACATTACGATTAGTTCGATACGAAGTCAATGGCTCTAAAGTGGCGGTGGCCATAAATTATTTTTATTGAGCGGAAAGTATTTTGAATTACTCAACTGCCGACACCTAGCTAAGCTATAGCCTTGGATTTCAGAAGAGCGGTACTACTAAGCGTGGCGATCTAATTTTGGCTGAGATGCTGCCTGACAACCGCAGGTCTCTCCGCTCGGTCGGGATGACAAAGGCAGTGGATAGTGACTAGTGGCCAGTGGATAGCGTGCAGCCAGGTTCGTTGCTGCTATAGGGGTCATCGATAGCTGGTAGCTGACGGCTGAGAGCTGACGGCTTCCGCAACGCGTCATTCCCCTCCCGGGAGCGTCACCTAAATAGGCGTGCCAATTGCTACTTTCGTAACTTGACCGCGTTGTCGAGCAGAACCATACTCTGGTTGTAGGGCAGGATCCGCCGCGCCCGGCGCTCCTGCCCACTTGTGTCTATGGAGGAGCAGTTGTCAGTAGTCAGTAGTCAGTAGCCAGTAGTCAGTTGTCAGGGGCAAGACCCGCCCGGTCGCCGACCGAGGAGGGGTAAGTCAAATGAACGCCAAGTCCTTATTCCGCAATACTTTGCCTGCAAGTTACCGGGAATCAATACTTTACATGGGTGCGCTCAAAGTATTCAAAAAAGGGAACTTACGGATGATAGTAACTCTAATGCAATCAATACTTTACAGGCAAAGTATTCATACTAAATACTTTACTGGAGGGGGAGGGGGTGGTACTTATGGGTCTCACAGCTATTGAGGATGTCACGCCGGAGAGTCCGGCCGACGGTCGAGAGAATACGCCAAGTCTGCCGACGAGGCTGAATTCTCGCTGGCAGTCTGCGAGCACATCAGGCCAAGCGGGACGCGCTGCGGCATGCTCGCCTTACGCGATCAGAAGTTTTGCTATTACCACGCGAAGGTGCGCAAGACCGTACCCAAGAACAACCTGTTCGTCTTCCTGGCCAATCCGGGCCGCAAAGAGAATGACCCTTACGACGCGTTCGAGTTTCCATATCTGGAGGACGCGGCTGCGGTGCAGATTGGGTTCATGCAGTTCATCTACGGCGTCTCGCAACAGCGGATTGAGCAGTGGCGGGCGAGGATGATTCTGTCGGCTTTGCACGGCGCCGCGGCCAACCTGCGGCTGATGGATGCGGCGACGGCATCTTGCGAGAGACCTGCGAAAATCCCCACCCAAGCAAAACCGGCTTGGGTGGGGCACCCGCCATCATGCGAGAAGGTTGCGAAGAAAACTCCGAAGAGCGCGAGTGTTAGTGAGAGCAAAAATGATGAGAGTGCATGAGGGTTTGTATGAAAATCCCCGCCCTAGCCAAAAGAGCAAGGAGAACCGCAGGTCCCTCGACTCGGTCGCCACGGCGACCTCGCTCGCGCTCCTTCGGGATGACAAGGGGGGCTAGGGGTTAGTGCGAAGAGCGAAAGGCGAGAAGCGCAGAGCGAAAAGCGAAAGGCGCGAAGCGAATCGCGAATAGGGCGAAGAGCGTTTCCCTATTTCCTGCTCTGCCAGCGCAGCCCAATGCGAGCCAGAATCGGCTGGCCCAAAGTCGCTACCGGAGTGCGTCCAATATCGTACTGATCGTTGGTCAGGTTCTCACCCTGGAAGAACACGTCGAATCCCTTCGGCAGCGGACGCGACACGGTTGCGCTCAGCACGAAGTAGCTGCCCAGCGGCAACAGGTTCTGGTCGTCATCGAATTCGTTGCTGGCGGTGCGGCCTTGTAGGGCGACGAAGATTTTCTGCGGCGCAGCCCACGTCCCCTGGAAGACGAACTCGTTTTTCGGCACCAGCGGAACCTGGTTCCCTACCAGGGCCGGGTTCGCAGAAAACGAAGAAACGGTGGAATCGATGAACTGATAAGCGCAGCTCAGCCAAATGCGGCTGGTGACCGTGTAGTGGATGCCGGCCTGCAGTCCGGGCGTTTGAATGCGGCCCAGGTTCTCGCGCATGCGCACGATGAGCTGCGGAGTCGTGCTGAGGGTCACGTTGGAAACGGGATCGGTGACAAAGCCCCAGAAGCCGACGCCGTAAAGCGTCATGCGGTCTTGCAACGTGGTGACGCGCACTCCACCTTCGCCGCCGGTAAAGTGTTCGGCGCGCAAGAACGGATTGGCAAGCGTCTGCACATTGCCCACGCGAAAGCTGCGATAGAGTTCGTTCAACGTGGGCGCGCGAAACGAGCGATACGCCGAGGCATAAATCACGGTATGTTCGCCGGCGTGATAAGACGTGGTCAGCCGTGGGCTAAAAGCATTCTGGCCGCGGTCGGGGTAAACAATGAGTGTCGGTTTGCCCTGGGTTGGAATGCGCGTGGAGCTGGCGTCGAAGTTGCTCCACAAGTCTTCCCTGCCCGCCAACGTCAACGACCAGCGTGACGTGATGTGCACGATGCCTTCGGCGAATGCGCCCAACGATTGCTGCGTGCCGCCATTCGACAATCGCGCCGTCGGCTGGTCGCGCGAGAAGGTAGTCTCGTTGCTGAATCCCTGCACATAGAGGCCGTCGAGTCCCGCCAGCAAAGTCAGGCGGCTAGCGATCTGCTTCGACCATTGCGCCAGCAATCCCATTTGCCGCGCCGGAACGTACTGAATGTCGGTCAGCGATTCGCTGTTGCGGCCGGCCGCAATCGAGGAGAACGTCTGATGATAGTTTTCCGTTCCGCCGTACAGACGGAGGGTGAACAATCCGGCCGCGGGACTGTCGTAGTCCGTGCCAAGTGCCAATTGCCGTATGGTGGTGCCGTTGATCTGCAGAGGCGTGCCGTTCAACCGGTCCTCGCCGTAAAGCGAGCCGCTCAGGAAGACGCGTCCGCGATTGCCGAACATACGTTCCACCCGCAAGGTCCCGCTGCCGTACTGCGATGCCACCGGCGTGTCCACCGAGCCCCGCACAGTCTTCGGCACGGCGATGTATCCGTCGGTGCGGAATCCTTCTCCGCTGGCCACCAACGCCCATTGCCCGAAGCGCATCGCACCCCATCCCGAGCCGAACGGCGAGCGCTCATTGCCATACGAGCCTTCGACGAAAGCATCCGTCTGCACCGCATGACGCGTCTCCAGATTGACCACCCCGCCCAAAGCGTCATTGCCATACAGCGCGGAGATGCCTCCCGGGATGAGCTGCACCTGGTCCAGCGAGGTTTGCGGAACGCGCGCCCAGTAGATCCAGCCGCCAAAGGGATCGTTGAGCGGAATGCCATCCGCCAGCACCAGTGCCCGGCTCGCGCCACTCGCGCCCAGGCCGCGCAACGACACGCCCTGCGATGTGGGATTGGCGGTCTGGCTACCCGATCGGCGCAACAGCGAAAAGCCAGCCACGTTTCGCAATTTATCGTCGGTAGCCAGCGCGCCCCATTGCTGCAATTGCGTAGAGTTGACGCTCACGGCGTCGGGTTGCGCCTCCACGTCGCCCACGTCGGTCGGCAAGATGGCGGTGCGGGTCGCGGTCACGTCGAGACTTTGTTGCACCGCCGCCGGAAGCAGAGTGATGGAGAACTGGTTGGTCCCGGCTTGCCATGCGATGGTGCTGGTCGCAAAGCCGGATGCGTTCACCACGAGGGTCCCGCTGGTGGCAGTTACTCCGGTGAATACAAAACTGCCATCGGCTTCGGTCGTCCGGCTGAGCTCCTGCCCGTCAGCGCGCAGCTGGACCTGCGCTCTGGCGATCACGGCGCCGCTGCGGTCTTTCACGACGCCGCGCAATTCCTGCAGCGGTGCGGCCCAAAGGCTGAACTGCGTCACCAAGAAGATGAGTGCTATAACCGCGGCAATCGAAAGACGGGGCGAGCCCAACATCCGTGTATCTTCGCACACCGAGGCTGTCATTGTTGAGATACAGCGCACGTGACAAATACCGAACAGCCTGTCTCGGGTTAGCCCGTGAGTCCGCTAAAACATGCTGCGATCCGCTAATGTCCCACGTTCTGGAACGCGCCAGGAATAATTACGTCAGCGCGACAACGCGATCGTCTTATACTGGTAGGTTGTTAAGTTAATAGGAGAAACGCAATGATTAGCTCCGATGACAGAACTGCCCTTCTAGAAGAAATTTCCATTCATCCTCCCATGCGACTGTTGTTTGGTCCGGGTCCAAGTCAAGTGCATCCGCGCGTGTATCAGGCGCTGGCTCAACCCGTCGTCGGCCATCTCGATGCCTATTTCTTCGAGATCTCCTCCAACATTCAGCGGCTGCTTCGCACCGTCTTCGGGACCAAAAATGAGCTGACCTTTGTCATCTCCGCCACCGGCAGCGGCGGCATGGAGACTGCCATCTCCAACTTTGTTTTGCCGGGGATGAAGGTGGTGTCGTTCGCCAACGGCTTCTTCTGCGATCGCATGTCGGAGATGGCGCGCCGCCAGGGCGCCGAACTGGTGCGCTTCGAGAAACCCTGGGGAGAAGTTTTCGGCGACCAGGAAGCGGCTGAATTTATCCGCCTGGAAAAGCCCAAAGTCGTGATGTACGTGCAAGCCGAAACTTCCGCGGGAGCCTTCCAGCGTGGCGACGCCATCTGCAAGGCCGCGCATGAAGTCGGCGCACTGGTGATTGCCGACTGCGTAACTTCACTGGGCGCCATGCCCGTCGAAGTGGACAAGACCGGCATTGACATCGCGTACAGTTGCACCCAGAAAGGTTTGAGCTGTCCTCCTGGGCTGTCGCCCATCACGGTTTCACCGCGCGCGGCCGAGTGGCTGCAGGCGCGCCCAACGCCCAATCGGTCGTGGTATTTCGATCTGAAGCTGATTGCCGACTACTTGACGGTGTCGCATCGTTATCATCACACCGCATCGGCGACCATGTTCTATGCACTGCATGAAGGCCTCACGCTCATCGAAGAGGAAGGCTTGCAGAATCGCTGGGACCGCCATCACCGGGCGCATCTGGAGTTCGTCAAGACGCTGGAAGCCATGGGACTGGAAATGCTGGTGGCCCCCGAGCATCGCATCTGGAACTTGAACACGCCGAAAGTGCCACAAGGTGTGGACGACGCCAAGGTGCGGACCACGCTGCTCAAAGAAAACGGCATTGAAATCGCCGGTGGCTTCGGTCCGCTCGCCGGAAAGATCTTCCGCATTGGTTTGATGGGCCCGCTGGCGACGACGGAGCACGTCCACGATTTCGCGGATTGCTTCGCAGCGGCGTTACGTGGCGCCGGCTACACGCACTGACGTAGGCGCTCATCTTAACTGCCCCGCCCTAGCCAAATGAAGGCTAGAACGGGGCCCCCCGATTAGGGTTCGTGTGTATCTACTACGCTTGGCCGGGGCACCCGGCGTTGTTCCAGATTGTTACGTGTTGCGTTGGGTCTGTCGCTATCCAGCGCTTCATCACGGAATCCGGTATCCCCCTCCCTTACGATTGAACCCAGATTTACGGTTTCGTGTGTCTCGACTACGCTTGGCCGGGGCACCCGGGCCTGGGCCACACGCCTCCCGAGTGCAGTGACTCCCAGGCCCAAAAAACGGACGCGAACCTAGGGCACCACTTTGACAAACTGCACTACCGTCGGTTGCGTAAGGGTACCAATGGAACCGAACGGCGGGGTACCCTTGCATATATGGGTGCCAGTCCACCGCGGCACTTTCAGCATCAAATGGAGGTCAACTAGCGCGACATAATTCGCCGGCGCGTCGTTCGCGAGCACTGCGACAGCATCGCCCGCTGGGAAGCCGATGGTTCCGGGAGTTACGTATGCGGTCACCGTGTGTGGATCGGCGCCTTGGTTGAAGAGAGCACCCGGGCTATAGTCGCCAAGGTTACACGTCACCCAGTCTGCGAACGCGGGGTTGCTGCCGTTGAAGGCGGTCCAAGGAGGTAAATTAAGTCGAAACGCCGTGATCGTGTTTCTTGTCACGCCCGGAGAGCCCTCCTGCCCGAGGACACCCTCATGGGACCCCCCCTGCGCTACCGCGATAGGACCTCCGGCATTTCCTGACCCTTCCAGCGTCGAGCCCGTCAATGTGAAGAACTGCTCCTGCTCGGCGGGCTCCGACCACGTGCCGGGATTGCCAATCGTCCACTGGGCTTGGTTCAGATCAGCGATAAACGGTGTGGAATAGGTTGTTGATGGGAGTTCGACAGATGCCAAAGCGATCTCGGCGCTACAGTCCGCAGCCCCGGAATCGGTCTCTCCCCCAGGCCACCCCTGCAGGATATCCAGCCGGTTCTCGTAAAACTGTAACGTGGTGTTCCCACTCACTGGGTATGTAATGTCGGCGATCTCATAATTGGGGTGGCACCCAATTATAGGAGGGACAGGATTACAGGAGTAGCTCTGACCCTCACCGGGCGACAATAACCGGGGCGGCGTGCTTGTCGGATCGATTAGCCAGTCTTCCGAGATTTGACCTGCCTGCGACTGGATTGCTGACGATTCGAAGGCCGGTGCGGGCCCGAGGTCGAGGAATTGGAACCCCGGCTTACCGCTTATTGAAGAACCACATACGTCAGCGGAACTGCCACCGATACTAACTCCTATCGCTGCCTTGTGATGAACGCCGTCCATTGCAACGCCGCAATTGGTGCAACAGCCGCCCGTGAACTGGATTAGCCCAGAGCCAAGGCTCGGAAGGCGGGTGACCGTGAATGGATTGTTGATACTATTGTTACCTTGGATCACATAAGCATTCTTGGTATTCGCGGTACAAACCGTCTGGAGATACCCCGGTGATGGGTCCGAAGCGCAGGAATTAATCGTCTCCGTGATGTTCGGGAGGATGAGCGGTGCCCCGACGATGTAGCTGCCCTCCAGATTGGCGACAGCAACGCTAATACCTGTGCCGTGTCCCCAATTGCCCTGGGGAACATACGCGACCACGTTGTTTCCGCTGACCAGCGTCACGGACATTGAGCTGGAAGGGTTGCACGAGCCAGACACCACGGTGTTATCCGTAAAATCCACTTCGGTGAAGCCATTGCCGATGGTAACCTTGACGTACCCGCCCTGGAGGTTCGGCGGACCTCCTCGATCTGGCGGTTCAACCGTGATGTTCGAGACGAAAACGCCAGTTGGGATAGTTTCCGTGACCGTCACCGGGTCGTTAACCGGCCAGGTGCCATCTATGACGCAGTTGCCGCCAGGCGCCGGACCCGCGTTTACGATATCCCTATGCGGGGTTATTCCATCCGTTGCCGTGAAGGTAAAGGGCATACCCACTAAGCTAGGCGAACCCGCGATTTTACATATCTTCAACGTACCCGGAGGAGCTGCATAGTTCGTGAACGTCGCGACCGTTTCCAGATTGACGCCGCCTGGCATTACAGTCACGGTCGCGGTTTGTTCTGGGGGAGTCCATGAATCCAGTTCATCAATCTGTCCGAATGGACCATCCGAATAGGCGGTGACATTTTCGACCGCGACGCCGATCTGCGGCGCCTCGGTGATGGTGACGATACCGGAAGGAACCCCGATAGGCGGTGAGCACGAGCCAACCGGAACCCCTATGGGGCCGGTACTGAAAAATGGGGCGGTCAACGTGAAATTAAATGTCCCACTGACCGGGTAATCGGGGTCCGTCTGCTTACAAAGCTCAATGTAACCGTCATAGGCCGGATTGTGACAGCCCGCAAACTTGATGTTCGCGATCTGAGTGCTCCAGTCAAAGCGCTGCGTGAGCATGTAGTACTCGGTTGTGTACCAGAAGGTACAGCCATCCGGGTCGATTCGCATGGCGCTGTAGTCGCCCCAGCGGTTGGAGGTGTCAGGCTGCGAGCCTGTGCCGGCGACGATCGAAAGCTCGGCTTCAAGGTGGCCCAGCCCCACTCCGTCATTTTTCAAGCGGCCGGCAACGTCAATCGAGGGGTACATGGAGGAGCTCGACACGCTGTAACCTGCCAGAATATCGTTGTTCCTGTCTGCCGCGATTGAGCCCATCCAACGGTAATTAGGGCACTTATTGACTTGACTCCACCATTGGAGTAAGGTCAACGAGATGCCGACCAACCATGAAAGGAGTTGGTCGTGCAAAAGCCCTATGAAGTGGGCGGTAAAGTCGTAAGGCTTGTTAGCCTGTACGACATATTGAAGTGGTGTTATATGGAGCCCTTTAAGGCGGTTACCTTCTACACCATCGGGAGGCTTTTGCAACGCCTAGAGCAAACAAATGCCTCTCTCTCAGGTGTCGCGACTGAATTCGCCAAAGTGATTGCAGGGCCATTAGACCCAGACGCAAAGGTTGACAGTGCCTACAAGGAAATAATGACCATTATCGTCAGTGCCATCGAAGGGCATTGCGATTCGATAAAGCTTTGCAGGGCTACTCAATATGCGGACGACATTCTTAACCAATTGAAACCGAACAGTGACCTAACTACCCGCAAACTCGTGTTCCTGCTTGGAGAGTTGGATAAACATATCCAGTGGGATATGCAAAAAGAGCAATTTATGTATATCCCGCCATCAAGCGCCAAATACTACAATCTAGAGAAACCTTTTGGCGATAAAGTATACGACGCCTTTCCCGCTGCGCGATTCGACCTAACCCAAGCTGGCAACTGTCTAGCGGCTGGAGTTTATACAGCATCCGGTATGCATCTTATGCGCGGCGCTGAAGTGGGACTCTGGGAGTTAGGAAGAGATCGGCAGATACCGGTTGCTAAGTCCAACAAGATTGAATTTACAGAATGGGGCCTCATTATTAGCGAATTAGAAACAGCTATTCAGGCTATTCAGCAGTGGCCCAATTCTGTGGTCAAAGAGGATGCTCACAAGTTTTACAACAAGGCTGTCGTAGAAATCCGAAGTTTTAATGATGGAATTAGGCGGCATCTTGCTCATGTTCGACCACAGCAGATTTCAATGGAAGAGGATGAAGCTTTGGCAAACTGGGGCCATGTTACCCGCTTCTTGCAGACCCTCGCAGCTAAAATCAGCGAGGGCCAATATACAGACTTGGTATGGAAATGAACTCTGAGTTTGAGAAGTTTGATGCCGTCGTGCGCAAGGTGTTCTCCGTTCCCCACGATGAAATCGTGAAACGCGAAAAGGAATACCAGCGCAAGCGCAAACTGGCAAAGAAAAAGCGGGTTAAGATTTCGCCCGCTTCCCGCGCTTCAAACGGTAAGGATTAGAAACACGTCGCATCCGCAGTCTTGCCAGTGAGCGAAGCGAATGTGAGCCGCTTGCCGAAGATTTTGCGAACGGCCATATCGAAGCGGTCAGCATCGTTCAATGGATTGTCTTTAGTGGCACGGTTGTTATAACGAAATACCTGCTCATCGAGGTAGCGAAATAGATGGAATGGTTCAACACTGACGTAGGTTCCCGCGATGCCGCGCTTCAACAGGCTCCAGAAGTTTTCAAGGCCGTTAGTGTGCACCTTTCCGTCAACGTACTTTTCGGCGTGGTCGATGACTTGGTGGGCATAGTCCTGAGCCAATCCATCATAGGACAGCAGGGCATCGGAGTAGAGAGCCGCGCCGGTTTCGACGTGCTTCTTGACTTCCGCTTGCAAAACACTCTTCTTGCGGCTGGGTACGACTTGTGCGCGAACGTATCCACCGCGCTCAAGTATTCCCATGACTGCGGTTTTGTCGCGTCCCCCAGTACCAGTGATGCGGCGCTGCTTAACGTCCAAGTGCATATTGCGGGCCTTGCCGCCTATGAAGGTTTCGTCCACTTCGACATGACCACCAAGTTTGCCGAAGTTTTCATCCTGCATAGCCAGACGAATTCTGTGCAGCATGAACCATGCAGTCTTTTGAGTAACAAGGAGGTCTTTTGCAAGTTCACAGCTACTGATTCCATTCTTGCAGTTAGTAATAAGCCAAAGAGCGGTGAGCCACTTATCCAAACCGACAGCGGAATCCTCGGCAAGACTACCGACCTTAATGGAGAACTCGCGCTTCGCATGATGCTTGGAGCAAGTCCAAGTGCGGCGGTGTGCACGGAACTTCACAGTGCCAGAGCCACAAGTGGGGCACGCGACCTTGCCGCTAGGCCAGCGACGGATAGCGAGATAGTCAATGCAGTTGTCGGGGTTCGAGAAGTAAACGATTGCTTCTTGCAGGCTCTTTGGTTCGCTCATGGTCTTGCTCTCCATGAACGAAATTATAGGCTAAATACGTGGTGGAGTCAAGTAAATAATTGCCGTAATTAGAGTCGGGAGCGTAGGTGCCCGACTGGAACAAAGTGAGGCCGAGTGGCGGGATCGCAAATTGCGGGGCCTGGAACTCATACCAGCGGACGCCGATCTGACCAGCCGAGGCTTCCACGTCATGGTTAACGTACCAGTGCTGCTTACCTCCTACCGGGTCGTTGTAATAGGCGAAGCGATACATCAGGCGATCGCCAAGGGAGTCCAGCATGTCCCTGATACCCTTTTGCGGCACGCAATCGCCTCCGTATGAACCGCTGCAAGAGCCGGTATACGTTGGCACTGCGATGAGCTGAGAGTTGTGGTTGCCAGTGATGGTCGCACTGCTGGGCGTCAACCAGTTAACGTGAACCGAGTAGAGAGACAGTTGATGAGTACTCACATCGGCGACGCTGCCAATAAAGAACTGATCTTCGGCTGAAGGCGGATTGGTTGGGGAGTCGATGTCGGCGGGCAACAGACTGTCCCCGTCAGGCGCGAGTTGGAAGCACACCTGAATAGCAGGCGGGCCGGACTGCCCAAGGAGGAGCTTCGTCCTGTTATACACGCAGACTTCGGGGCCTACGAAGCCGCTGCCGCCGGGGCCAAAGTTGTTCATGGTTTGGGCCCAACTGGTGTTCCAGCCACCCCACTTCGGATAATCGGGGAAGCCGTTGCCCAACGAGAACTGGTAAAGATAATAGGTGCCCAGGGCGTCAGCACTTGTGGAGACGGCCACGCAAGCATAGTACGGAGGACCACTAAACACGTTCTGGGCCAGCAGCCATCGATGGGCCGCAACGTCCCACTGGGCGATGATGTCGCCGCTGTTGGAGGTCGCGCAAGGGCTGCCCAGGGCCGTAAAGAGGAGATTGCCGTCGATGGGTCCGGCTAGAGTGGCGCCGTTAAATTTGTTAAAGACCGCGAACGAAACGTTGACCCACTGGAGGATCTGGGTGTCGCCCACCGCCATGTTCGTATCGGGAGGGGCATCAGGGACGGTGTAGCCGGGGAAGCCGTTGCCTACACCAAGGAAGTCCAAACCGATGGTGTAGCTGGCAGCAGGAGCGCCGATGGCAGTGTTCTGCTCGACTGGATCCACGGCGAGGCCGAAGTACGGCTTGGCGATGCGACGAACCGGAAGGGCCTCGTGCAGGCCATACCGCGGTGCGCGGGGCAGCTTGGCCAAGTCGCGCACCGGGGGCGACACGGCAAACCGAACCGCTTGGCGCACTGTTGGTTCGGGTGAGGCGCTGTCCTGCGCGGCTAGCTGCAGGCCACAGAGTATGAGTACGCCCACGGCGAGCATGGACGAACCGAAAATTCTGGCAGTACTTCTGGTAAGACGTAGGCGCGGCATAAGTGAATCCTCCATAAGCAGGTTGGGAATCTTGGGCCCTGGCTCACAAAAAGAACTGTGGCGACATGGCGCCGCGGAGAGCCGAGGACGGCGAGAGCGGCGCTGACTTCAGTAGGGCCCAGGGGAAAGGCGGTCTTTACTCCCGCTGCTCCGCGAAACAATCAGCGGATACCATGCAGAAGTTCCCTGCCTAAATTCCTAAAGAACTAAATGCTTAATCCCACGCCTCGAAAGGGGTCACGAGCTGTCGTACTTAATGGGCCGACTAGAGGAAGGTCTCGGCCAAGAGTGGGATCATAGTGTTCCCAGTTCGTCAAGATGTCAAGCTCTTTTTGACAGAATTTTAATAAATCATCGGTGGGGGGTGGAGTCTCCAAGCCTCGCCTCAAAGAAAAACGGGATGGGACACCCAGCTGGTTCCAGCCCGGCCCTTGGCTAGTCTTCTCCGAGTTGGCGCCTTGCGCCTACGCTGCAAATCCAGCTTTTGGACATCGGATGTACATTTTCTGGACGAGATGCCGCCATCGACTTCACCTAACGATTTACTAACCTACTGTGTTATAGAGCCTTGCCCGCGCAACCCATGAATCAAGGTAGGATGGCATCAGGATTGCACCATAATTGAGTGACACATAAGCATCACACTACTAGGCACTATCATGGTGTTGTGCTAGTCAACTCGGACGCAGGGTGACTCGGTTAACGCCCTCTGTCTTCACCGCACGGCCCCGTCCATGGGACTCACGATGGCGGAGCCATGCATCCTCCTTACTGTCAAGCGAAGCGAACGCAAACCGCATGGAACACGGACGATGCTGGCTGGCCGCTTATACCCGTTCTCGTCATGAGAACCAGGTGGCCAGCCAGCTTTCGTGTAAAGGGGTCGAATCCCTCCTGCCGACCTACAACAAAATGAAGCGGTTTGAGATTCCCCCCGGAACGGGGCGCATTTAACCCTGATTCAAAGCATCGCCGCAAGAACCCCTCATCAGCAGCCAGCCAACCCGCGCCACCATCAGACCATCTTTTACGGTATAGTAACGGCTTCGTATGTGGGCGCTAACCCGGCTGGAACAATTCGATAGAGCGTACTGCTCCCCTGACGTGACCTGGGACCCGACGGATTCGGCCATCAGCTTGCGCTTTCCCGAAGGTTTGCTGTTCGCGCTTTTGCTGGTCACGCCCTTCTGGATTGTGGTTGGATTCCTGCTTCATCTCCTGACCAAATAGCCGGCGCTCGGTTGGCATCCCTGTCCTCTACCTCCGTGTAGCCGAGCCGGTTTGTCCTGCTTTGACAGTGTAGTTGCAACGAGAAAATGTCGTATTAACTGCAACGAGACTCTGTCACCCCTTATCGTTTAAGTAACGGCCGCTAAAGCGGGGCGGCCGGAGAGGTTGTAGATGCG
>PLBW01000191.1 GCA_003135475.1 Acidobacteriaceae bacterium | reverse complement strand
ACTTCGACCGGTGCGGTCTGGTGGTTCACGCCGATGACCACGAAGTTCATGAAAGAAACCTGTGAGTGCGGCTGAAACTGTTTGCCGCCCAGGCGCCTAAGGCGATGATGAAGGCAAACGTCGCCAGAAACGCCGCACGGCGGCCGCGCCATCCAGAACTCCAGCGGGTATACAGCAGCAGCATGTACACCGCCCACATGGTGAACGACAACAGTATCTTCGGATCGTAAAAGAACAGCGGGCCATATTTGTCGATGGCCAGCACGGAACCCGCTATTAGCCCCAGCGTCATAAACGGGAAACCGAAGAGCAACGAGCGATAGCAGATTTCGTCGATGGTCTGCAACGGAGGCAGCCAGGTCAGCAGCGGCGCCGGGCGCTTGGACTTTAACGCCCGCTCCTGCACCAGGTAGAGCAAACTGGCGCCAAAGCTGAGGAACAGCCCGGCGTAGCCGGTGAAGATGAGCACCACATGCACGAAGATCCAGCCACTGCGCAGCAGCGGCGACGTCAACGTGACCGGCTTCTGCCCAATCGCGGACGCGAATGTCAGAATGAAAACGATGGGGAAGATCACGACGCCCGGCGAGACGGTGCGATAGCCGACGAAGAACACGAAGAACACCACCATCGCCAGGAACGCCAGGATGGATTCCGAATAGTGGATCGAAACCAGCGAAAGATGGCCGATCGCAACGGTGGACTCGACCAGAGAAACGAAGTGGAAGATAAGTCCCAGCCCCACGGCCGGCTCTACCACCTTGGCCAGAACGTTGCCTTGCTTGCTGAGCAGCAGTAGCGAGTAGAGGAGCCCCACTCCATAACAAACGACCGCGACTCGGAGCCAGATTAAAGGCATAAACCCCACGAATATAACGCTTCAGCTCAATTTCTTCTTCTAGCTCAAGTATAACGGGGTGGCCTGGAAGAAGGAGTGTAGTTATCACGTCCGCCTGTGATTTGCGTCACAAGAGGGTCGGCAACTGCATCAGGCACGAAGGCAGAAGCGCCCCCCTAGCTGGGATAGTGGAAGTACACGATGTGCTGCGAGGCGATGGTGACCCCATCCTTCGAGGCCGGCCGGAAGTGCCAGCGCGGCAGCACGGAAAGAACTTTTTGCTCAATGCCGTATCCGATGCCTTGCAGCAGCTTGGTTTGGACCACGTTTCCTTGCGCGTCAATCGTGACCTCGACGATCACGTCGCCCTGGACGCCCGCAGGTATGTCGGAGCGCGAGACCGGAGGATCGGGGAAGACTTCCGGCAGCGCGGGCACAACTTCATCTCCGGTAAGCGGTGAACCCGGCACGCGTCCGTAAGCAGAACCGCCGCGCGCGGTCTGCTCCAGCGCATCGTTCCGCGTGGCTTGATCCGTTTGCCGAATCTTCGTATCAGACTTGCGCGGGTTCGGCTTGGGTGTCAGCGCAGCACGAAGTTCTGGCCGTTGCTCGTTCGGCGGTGGTTGCGTCTTCTCTGGTCCCACCGGCGCAAGGTAAACGATGGAGATCGAGCCGGATGATCCCTTAATTCCCAGATCGACGTCAGAAGGCGAGACGAAAATCGCAGCGCCGCGATGGCTGAGCAGAAACAGAAGCAGACAGTGCACCGCGAAGGAAGCGAGCAGAGCACGATTCCATCGCTGACGCCCAGACCACTGTATCTGCGTGAACATCAGAAATCCCCACCCTCGAAGCTTGCGCCTCTTCCGCCTAAGGCCTCATCCGCCCCATCTGCTCGATTGGACGTAAGCCATCAGACGGGGTTAGCTGCAACGATGGTAGCGCTATTCCACTCCGATGGAGTCCAGCAACACAGGCAGTTCGTCGACCTCAAGGCGCAAGCGGCGGCCATGGTTAAGCATGTCGGGAATCTCGTCGAAGGCTTGCATCAGGCGCAGCTTCACTGCAGCGTACTGTTCCGACTCGCTGAGGGTGCGGCCCCGGCTCGCCGCCCAGGCGGAGAGCGCCTCTGGGTGCAGAAAGATACTGACCGCGAAAATTGTCTTGCGGTCAAAGGTCACGTCGAAGATGAATTCGGTGGAGGGAGCTTCGGGATCGCTGTCGAGCGCGGGGCGCTTGCCGACGAAGTAGTACTGGTAAACGTAGCCGGTCTGTCCGGTATAGGTTTTGACGCGGCGGATGGTCATACGTGGGTCGCTACCCAAGAATATTCTAGTCCGTCGCGGCTACCGCTCCGTCGGCCGCTCGCGCAGCATGGCCGCCGCCGTCTCCGAGCTGACGGGCGAGTAATACACCTCTTTGAAGGTGTAAGACTTTGCCTTGGCGGCGAGGATGGGCAAGATCTCGATGTGCCAGTGGTAGTCGTCCTGTATGGTCTTCCAAAAACCTAGCGTCTCCGAGCGGTGCATGGTGTTGGGCGAAGTATGCAGCACCATGTGGAAGCCATCGGCGATGGTGCGAATGCGGTAAAGGGTGCGCCGCAGCAGGGCCGCCAGGTCGCGCATGGCTCCGGACTTCAGCGCCATGCGCTCGAAGTAGGCTTCGTGGGTGTGGGGAGCGACCCAGGTTTCGTACGGCACGCGCGGAGCGTAAGGACAGCAGGCGATGTAGTCACCGCGAACTTCGATGACGCGCAGCTTCTGTTCCTGCTCCTGCCGCAGAATGTCGCAAAAAACGCAGCGCTCCTTCACCTGGTAGTGTTGCCGCGCCGCTCGCAACTCGTACAGAACGCGCCGCGGAACAAACGTGGTAGCCACGACCTCCGAGGTAGGATGGTCAAACTCCTGCCCCGACTGGGCACCGAAATTCTTGAAGACGCTAACGTATTTGAAGCGGACATCGCCCTTCAGGTCCTGAATACGCTGGGCGCAGAGCGCCAGGTATTCCTCGATTTCGCGGTCGTCGGCATTCCACAAATGCCGGTCGTGGCGGGCATTTTCGACAATCACTTCGTGGGCGCCAACCGGGCGCATTTTATCGTAGAGACCGTTGCCCACTCGACCCGGATCGCCATCGATGCCATACAGCGGATGAGGATGGACCACGGCGCGCGCCGACCAGGGAGTGCCATTCACTGTCGGCGCGGTAGCCACCACCTGCAGAGGCAGGCCAGACTCGGGGCAGAAGGGGCAGAAGGAGTCAGGCGAAGGGCTAGCCTCGGGCTCGTCGCCACAAATGACCCAGGAGCGGGTAATAGGATCCTTGCGTAATTCCATCGCTCTCTTACTTTACGTCTCGGGATAGGAAGCAAGCAATGAACATTCAGCAATGAGCATTCAGCATTCAGCATTCAGCATTCAGCCGTCAGCCAGTTCGCATTTGGCACTTGGCAGTTAGCACTTGGTCAGGGAGGGAGGTACGTGGGCTTTCGTGAGACGAAATCCTCTCCCGGGCGATTTGTATGCTGAGTGCTAACGGCTAAGTGCTAAATGCCAAATGCTAAATACTAGCTGCTACCTCCTGCTGCTAGAATTGAGACATCGTGCCACGCTCCATACGCCTCATCGCCATCGACCTGGATGGCACCCTGCTGGACTCCAGTGTCCAGATCCCTGAAGCCAATCTCAAGGCGTTGCGCCGGGCCCATGAAGCCGGCATTGAAATCGTGCTGGTTACGGGACGCAGGCACAGGTTCGCCTTACCCATGGCGGAATCGCTGGGCTTCGACCTGTGGCTAATGAGTTCGAATGGGGCGGTGACCCGTTCCACGCGTGGAGAACTATTCCACCAGGATCTGTTGCCCAAGGAAACGGCCATCAAGCTCTGCCAGCACATGGCGGAGTATCGCAACCACATGGTCCTCACCTTCGACCGTGAAGGCATGGGAGCAATTGTGTGCGAAAATCGCGAGCGTTTGTACGGTGTCATCCAGCGCTGGATGGAGAAGAACGCGCCCTATATCGAATATGTCAGTCCAATTGCACAGGCGCTGACGGAAGACCCCATCCAGGCGATGTTCTGCGGCCCGGTCGAACTGATGCAGCAGGCGCAGCAAGCGCTGCTGTCCTGCGATTTCGCCCGGGATTTCACCATGCTGCGCACGCAATATGATTTGCGCGACTTGTGCATCGTCGACATCCTCAACGCGGGTTGCTCGAAGGGGCACGCGCTGGAGCGTTGGGCCAACTATCGCGGCATCGATCGCTCCGAGGTAATGGCCATCGGCGATAATTACAATGACATCGAGATGTTGACCTTCTCCGGCCATCCGGTCATCATGGGAATGCATCGGACGAGTTGAAGCAGAACGGCTGGACCATCACCCTGCATAACGACCAAAGCGGAGTGGCGGCGGCCATCGAACAGGTACTCGACGCCAATACAGCGAGCGTGAATGCGTAAGTTCTTACAACTCGGTTTCTTGGGCCTGCTTCTCGCGGCGCAGCTTCACGCTGCTGAAATTGCCAACTTGCGCAACGGTTTCAGCATTCGCCACGAACGTCATGAGGTTGTCGACGATACCACGCGCCTGTACCTGAGCGCGGAACCGAGCAGTGGATATGTCGACGTGCCCAGCGCCCAGATCGAGAGCTTTGAGCCGGCGCCGCCAGAGCCGCAAGCGGTCACGTCGCGGGGGCCGGTGGACTTAAGCACCATCGTCAGCGAGGCCAGCACGCGCAGCCAGGTGGACGCCGACTTCATTGCCAGCGTCATCCGTGCCGAGAGCGGCAACAATCCGCACGCAGTTTCGCGCAAAGGCGCGCAGGGATTGATGCAACTCATGCCTGGTACGGCCGGCAAGCTGGGGGTGAAGAACACCTTCGATCCGGCGGAGAATGTCGACGGTGGAGTGCGTTACCTGCGCGAACTGCTGCTGCTTTACAACAACGATATGGTCAAAGCGCTGGCTGCGTACAATGCTGGTCCGCAACGCGTACAGCAGTACAAGGGCGTGCCGCCTTATCACGAGACCCACGCTTACGTGGCACGGGTGATCAACGATTACAACCGCAAGAAGCTGGCCCAGCGCAAGCGCCAGCGGAAGCCACCGGTGCAAGGCGCGGCTGCAGGCAAGCCAGAAATTGCGCAGAGCGCGACGGGTCCCGCAGCGGGTAGCGAATAGCTCGCCGTTTGACCCCACTGATGCTGTCATATACCTTGGCGACTGGGCCTCAGCCGCAGGTCTTGGTCCCAACCCGCGAAAAGGCGGCACATGCCGGTCGGCGCTGATTCTCTTCCATGAACAAGAAACGCACGCTCATCTTCGGCATAGTCCTGATCGCGTTGTGCCTGCTGATTTACCTGCAGATTCGCGCCTGGAAGACGTTCGATTGGCACATGTTCTGGAGCCGCACCGAACACATTGACTGGCTCTACTGTTTCTACGGGTTTGCGCTGACCTACTTCGCCTACGTACTGCGTGCCGTACGGTGGCGCATCTTCCTGAAGCCCGTTCGCAAGACGACCACGGCCCGTCTGCTGGCGCCGCAATTCGTCGGCTTCGCCGCCCTGGCCCTGCTGGGCCGCGCCGGCGAATTGATCCGGCCCTACATCATCGCCAAGAAAGAGCGCCTCACTTTCACCTCGCAGGTTGCGGTCTGGGGGGTGGAACGCATCTTCGATATGGGGGCCTTCGCGGTGCTTCTGGCGCTCAGCTTCTTGTCGCCCGATCTGCGCGCGCTCGCCTTCTATCCCAGCTTGCGCAAAGCCGCGTTCGCGCTGATCGTGCTGGTGGGCGCATTGTGTGTGGTAGCGTTTGTAGTGCGGCGCTGGGGCGACGGCGTGGGCCGGTTATTGCACGATGGCTTCGCCGGCTTCGCTCCCAAGTTCGCGCACCACTTGCGCGAGAAGGTGCGCTCCTTCAGCGCTGGGCTTGCGACAATCCATGACCTTAGCTCAGCCCTGCAGTTGACCGCCCTGTCGCTTTTCATGTGGGTGCTGATCGCTTTCGCTTACTACGCGGTCACGCACGCCTATCCCGGCGAACTGCGCAGCCTCACGCTGCCTCATCAGGTAGTGCTGCTGGGCTCCAGCATGGTGGGTTCCATGCTGCAATTACCGGCCGTCGGCGGCGGCTCGCAACTGGCCACCATCAGCATGCTCAGCGCAGGGTTCGGCATCGAGAAGGAGCTCGCTGTAAGTTGCGGCATGCTGATCTGGGTCGTTACTTTTATGTCGGTCATTCCAATGGGATTGCTGCTGGCGCGCCGCGAACATGTTTCCATTCGGGCGATGGCCGAGGCCGAAGAAAAGGAAGCAGCGCTCCTGGAGTGAAGCGGCAATGCGCTTTGGACACGTCCTCCGCGAGCAGGTGCACATCTCCGCCGGGAAGAGTTTCCAGGCTCCGCACCGGACAATCCCCGTGAGTTTCTCGTGCGGAACTAAATGAACATCTCGTCCGAGGGGCCACCGTTGCGACCGCGCCTCTGACTGCTGAAGAACGTGCCCACCCCCACGCTGATGGCCTGCACGATCCCCGAGACCTGGCGGACCGGCGACATGACGGAGTGCTGCACCTTCTCCGACGTTTCTTCCATGAGGTCCAAGGTGTGGGTTACCATCTCATCGACGCGGATCACCTGTAAGCGCAGGCGATCCAGAAGGTCATGCACGGTGGCGTCCACCCGCTCGACCTCGGTTCGCGTAGTCGTGGTCACGTGCGCAAGATTATCCAGGATGACGTCGATCTTGGGGCGCGAAATCTCCAGGAAGGACTTCACTTCCTGCTGCATCACCTTGGCGTTGTCAAGCATGGGAATCAGCCGCGACTGGGTTTCGTTGGTAACCGACCGCAGCTTCTTGCTGAGGTTAAATATCACCACGCACATGACGAGGAGAATGAGCATCTGCAGCACGACAGCGGCTGCGGTAACAGCGACAAAAAGTGTCAGATTGTCAGACATATTCCTTTCCTGCCCGCAACGCTAGCTGGGTGACGCAGCACCCGTCCTAGGGTACGTTGGGCTTGGCGCCCTCGACATCCTCGCTGGTAGCTTCACGGTAAGCCTGCCGGCCAGCCTCGTAGGCAGAGCGGATCTGCTCTTTTTGCTGGTTCAGGTAGTCGCGGCCTTTGTCGGCCCAGGTTCCCGCCTGTTCACGCGCCTGACGCGCGCGCTCTTTGACGGAATCGCGGCCCTCTTCAGCGACCTCACGAAGACGCTGGCGCGTCTCCTCGCCGGCCTTTGGAGCGTAGAGAATTCCCACTGCCGCGCCGATACCCAGGCCGGCAAGGAACCACAAAAAACCACTTCCGTCGCGTTCAGACATAATTGCCTCCTCAAGAAACCTTCACGAGCCGGATGGTAGCACCCGGTTTGCAGAATTACAAACCTGCCCATGGTTGATTGTAAGCTTCCGCGAGGCGAAAACGTCAGCTTTGATTCGCGGCCTTCGCCAGCAGGGCAATTTGCCCGGCGTGGTACACATTGTGCTCGATCAACCCGTGCGCCTCATCGTAAAAGGACCGCTTGCCGGCGGCCGACAGGTCGTCCAGACGGGCAGGACTGAGTTTTTGCAGTGCCTCCCGGAATGCTTTGTTGGATGCGCGGAACTGGTCGAGTGTCTTCTGCCAGTTGACTTCGGTGGCTTCGGGCGGGGCGGGAAAGTTAGGGTCCTCCTCGAGCCCGGCGCGTAAACCGTCAAGCCGCTTGGCAGCTATGCCCTCCCAGAACGCCATATGTCCGACGATTTCCCAGATGCTATGAGCGTTGGCGATGGGCCGCGAGGCGGCCTTTTCCGCCGAGATGCCATCCAGAATCTGCCAGATGGCGTCGCCGTGCCAGGCTGCGCCCTGCATGACGCGGTCGTATTGGTCGAGTATGCGTTGCCCTTCGGTCATGATTCCTCCTAACCCCCAAATATTATATTACAGGTTAGGAGCAAAAAACGGAGGCCCAGCCGGCAAAAATATGCGGATGATGGTCCATGCCCGGCAGCACCATGGGCAGAGACTCCACTCCCCGATTTGCCCGCTAGGGCTTCTGCGTGGGACGCAGCAAAACCTCGCTGATGAAGGATTGCGGTTCCTGGGTCACCAGCATGACGACGGCGTGGGCCACATCGTCAGGCTTGAGCATTTTGCGCGTGTCTTTGCCGCCGCGGCGGGGGCTGAAGTCGGTGTCCACCGAGCCGGGACAGATGACGCTGACCCGGATATTCTGCCCCCGCAATTCTTCCGCGACTCCGTAGCTGAGCCCATTCAGTCCCCATTTGGAAGCGGAATAGGCAGCGCCGCGAGGCAGCGGGTTCTTCCCCGCCAGGGAGGAGATGTTGATAATGTGGCCTGCCCCGGTTGCCATCATCAGCGGCACGACGCTGCGTATCATGTAATACACGCCGCGCAGGTTGGTATGGAAAATGTCGTCCCAGTCGCCGGGGACAAGCTCATGCAGCAGGGCCGCAGGGCCGCCAATGCCGGCATTGTTCACCAGGATGTCGACGCGCCCGTAGGTTTTGCGCAGACGCTCACCCAGCGCTTCCACGCTGGCCAGATCGGTGACGTCGCATCTGATGCCTTCTGCCCGGTGCCCACGCCCCTCCAGGTCGCGTGCGACCTGCTGAACCCGAGCTTCATCGCGGCCAGTGAGAATGACCGTGGCATCCATCGCGGCCAGCCTGGTCGCAATGGCCTGCCCGATGCCACGCCCACCTCCGGTCACAACGGCGACTGACCCCGATAGCGAAACGAACTCATTTGACTGCATAGAATCGTCTCCCCTAGGCATGGGCGCATGTCATAATGCCCATATCTGAAGATTAGGCTTCCCCCATCGCAAAAACACGGGAAAATTGTGTAAAGTGATAGGTTACTTGCCTTAACTCGATGAGGTACTTATAATCCCGTCTCCGCATGATTTGCATTTCGATTCGACGTTCAGGGGCGGTAATGCGGAAAGATGCACCGTTAGTATGCAGTCCGATTGGGATGCGTCGGGCTGAAATCCCTGCGCATAAGAGAACGTGTCCGGATGAACATCGTCAGTTGCCAGAACGCCAGAACGAAGGAGCCAAAAGAATGAAGAAGTCGCTAGTCACCATGTTGCTGGTGCTCGCTACCGCGGCGCTGGTCCAGCAATCGGCAGCTCAGGGGGCGGCGCAGCCCGCGCAAGCCGGTCAGGCAGCTCAACCGACGCAGAAGAAAGAAATCAAAGATCCGGCTGAATATAACTCCTACGTGAACGCGATTCAGCAGACCAACCCACAGTTTAAATCGCAAGGACTGGAAGCGTTTCTGCAGACGTACCCCAATAGCGTGATGAAGGAAGACGCTTTGGAGCAGTTGATGGTGGCCTACCAGCAGGCCAACGACGCCAAGAAGACCATGGACGCCGCCAACCGGGTGCTGCAAGTCAACCCGAATAACATCCGGGCACTGGCGCTGCTGGCTTACAACTATCGCGCCGCCGCCACGCAAGGCGGGCCGCAGATGCAGCAGAACCTGCAGCAGGCGCAGCAATATGGCCAGAAGGGATTGCAGGCACTCGTCAATATGCCCAAACCTGAGGGCGTGAGCGATGCTGATTTCACCAAGCTCCATAACGAGACGGCCGCCATCTTCGAAGGCGCGGTGGGCTTTGCAGCCTTACAGCAGAAGGACCTCGCCACAGCGCAGAAGGACCTGCGGGACGCGGTAGCCAAAGAGTCGCAACCCAACATCATGGACATCTACCCCTTGGGCACGGCCGACCTGGAGGCCAATCCGATGAATCCGGAAGGCTTCTGGTTCATCGTCAAAGCGTCGCAACTGGCCCAGGGAACTGGCCAGGCACAGATCCTGGACTACGGCCGGAAAAAGTACATCCGTTACCACGGCTCCGAAGATGGCTGGACTGACCTGGTGAAGCAAGCGCAAGCGTCACAGAGCGTCATGCCGCCGGCTGGCTTCACCGTGGCCGCAGCGCCGCCGCCGCCGTCTCCCGCCGAGCAGGCGGCCGACCTGGTGAAAAGCAAGGACCCGAAACAGATGAGCTTTGCCGAATGGGAGCTGGTGCTTTCTTCAGGTAATCAGCANNGCCAACAGTGTCCAGCTTGCCGGCAGCGACGACGACATCCAAGCCAAGAAGGCCGACATCACTTTGACTATGGACAAGCCAATCCCAGCGCACCTTGTGCCGCAAGCCGGTGCGATGATGGCCTTCCAGGGTACGGTCTCAAGCTATACGCCTAATCCGTTCCTGATGACCATGACCGACGGCGTACTGCTGGACAAGAATGGCAACCCGCTTGGTCCGGCGCCGGTGCACCATCCGGCGACACACAAGAAACCGTAGTAAGTTAGCGGCTGATTGCGCGTACAAACGGGAGCAGTGAACGCTGCTCCCGTTTTGCTGGATCGTGGCGCACGCCTGGAACCCATTCCGCTTCAACCCAGCTTCGGCCCTCTCACTTGCGGAACATCTGCTGCCCGGCCCGGAACACATCCACGTAGGTTTTTACGCCGGCGTCGGTGGCGCGCAGAAACTCATCGGGAGTGTAGATTCCGCACAGATTGCCGTTTTCCATCAACCCGATTCGGTCCCCCAGCAGCAAGGCTTCGCCGACGTCGTGGGTCACAAACACGATGGTCTTTCCCAGCTTGTGCTGGAGTTTTCTGAACTCCATCTGTAGCTCGGCACGGGTGATGGGATCGAGCGCGCCGAAGGGTTCGTCCATTAGAAGGATGGGAGGGTTGGCAGCCAGGGAACGGGCCAGCCCGACGCGCTGGCGCTGGCCGCCAGAAAGCTGGTGGGGATAGCGGTTGGCGAACTCCGGACCCGGCAGGCCCACCAAGTCCAGCACCTCTTTGACCCGCGCCTCGATTTTTTGGCGGTCCCACTGCTCCAGCTTCGGCACCAAAGCCACGTTTTGCCGCACCGTGTAATGCGGGAATAAGCCGACCTCCTGGATGGCATAGCCGATGCTTCGTCGCAGCTTAATCGCGTCCCATTGTTCGAGCGGAGTTCCGTCCACGCGAACTTCGCCGCGCGTCGGCACCAGCAGGCGATTGATCATCTTCAGACAAGTGGTCTTGCCCGACCCGCTGCGGCCAAGCAGCGTCAAGGTCTCGCCCCGGCGCACGGAAAAGCTCACGCCAGAAAGCAGCAGCTTGCCTCCCGCGACGTGAAACTGCACATTCTTGAACTCGATCGTGATGGCGGCCGTGTCGTTCATCTCATCAGGCCCGTTGAGTGCCGCTACAGGGTACCAGAGGGGAGCCGCTCGGCAGGGGCTTAACTGGCCAGCCGCGAGAATGTCACGCTGGTAACGGCCGACCATGACTTCAAGAGCGCTGGGACAGCCATCAAGGTCGAGTTTCTGCCGGCAAAGTAATCTGCTCGGCTGAGTTTTTCCTACAGGCTGTTAAAAAACAATGCCGGAGCTACCCAACAGGGCAGGCTCCGGCACGATTGTGAAATTTGCACAGTTCTAGCGTCAGCCGATCAGCAGACGGGCGAGCCGACTCTTAGCGTCCCCAGCCGCCTCCGCCTCCACCGCCGCCGCCCGAGCGCCCACGGCCACCACCACCGCCGCCGCGTCCGCCGCCGCCGCCAAAGCCGCCACGGCCTCCGCCCCCGCCCCGAGGACGATCGGTCTTGGGACGCGCCTCGTTGACGGTCAAATTACGGCCTCCGAGATTGGTGCCGTTCAGAGCTTCCATCGCCTTGCCGGCTGAGTCATCGTCGGCCATTTCGACGAAGGCGAAGCCACGCGGCTGCCCCGTATCGCGGTCCGTAACGATGCTAACCTTGTCGACTGGGCCATAGGCTTCAAACAGCCCGCGCACCTGGTCTTCCGTCGCATCGAAAGTTAAATTCCCCACGTAGATGTTCTTCATTGGATCCTCACTTTTAGTATGCCGCTTGCTGGATCGAACATCGATCGCGCGGGCGGACGCCGGTTGGGGTGTTTGCGATCAAAGGCTCGCTGACTCCTAGCCGCTCAAAAACGGAAGGGCAGCACCTGCCGCCCTTCTGTTGTCATTTCGTTTACAGGACCTGAACGTTTTCAGCCTGCCAACCCTTAGCTCCACGTTTCACGTCGAAGCTCACCGCCTGACCTTCCTGCAGCGAACGGAAACCGTTCGACTGGATGGCCGAGAAATGGACGAATACATCTTCGCCATTCTGACGTGAAATAAAACCAAAACCCTTGGCATCGTTAAACCACTTAACTGTTCCTTGTTCCATTTGTTTCTTTGTATATCCTTGTTGTTAATGTTGCGCTGAAGGATCGGAAGGTTGCAGGCAGAAATCGCTCAACTGAGAGGAGGGATGGCTGCTAGACGCGCCGCTCGTACATACGCAATATCATGATACACGAAACCCCAGCCTTGTGCCACCTTAAACCCTTAGGCTTCGGCAAAACCAGCCGGATCTGCCGAATCGAACCTAAGCGGCAGGCCGGCTGGAGGTAACTGAGGGCGGCACCGTACTTCCCTCTTTCCCTGGGCGGCAAAGAGGACGCCCAGGGTGCGGTGCAGCGCCGGCCCGTCACTTGGTTATTGCGTTGCACTCTGCACAACCGTCAATCTGGGATTGGGATCGGCTGCGCCGGTGGGAGTCGCGATATTGATCGACGCCCACTTGTTGTTGGACCGGTCTATAGTCCCCGTACCCCCTGTGGCCGCAGCATTGACGATGTAGACGATCGCCGTGGGAGTAGGACTTCCAACCGCCGTCAGGATGATTTTGCCTGTAGTAGCACCGTTGGGATCCAGTGCATACACTGACGACAAAGTCGGTAGATTCGTCTGAGGCCCACCGGGTCCGCTGGAGTCGTAAGTCACAATCATGGTGCCGCCGGGTGCGGGGATGATGGTCGAATCAACCTCGTTGGTCACGCTGGTTGACACCGGTTGGATCGTACCTCCCGCGTAGCCGAACAAGAAAGATGGGAGGCTGAATCCTGGCGGGGTGCTGTCCGTTCCACCCGCTTGCACCTCGAACGATCCCTCGGTGGCCGAGCTGTCGGTCCCGATCACAAACCCCCGGTTGGGGCTCACCAAGTACCACACCGGTTGGGCGCCGGTGCCGAGGCCGGTAACGGTAACACGACCGGTCGTCGCGTCTACGCTGTAAGTACCGGTGGTGAAGGTGTTTTCTGTGTGCGTCCCAGCTTTGTTCTCGTCCGTCTGAAACAGGGTGATATGGCCCGCGCCATCGAACTGACCCACGCCGAGCTGTACGTCAGGTCCAGCGGAGGACATCCCGTTGAGTTCCATCACGGCGGACCCATTCAACGAGGCGTCGCTGAAGCCGCCGCCGGTGACGTTGAGTACTGGCTGAAGCAGGGAAACCAAACTCAGAGAAGCGCCACTGGAGACCGGATCCGTCTGCACCGCGATCAATTCACTCTTGGGATTCACCACATAGAAAGCGTAATGGAGAGCGTTTGAACCGACGTTCAGGGTGATCGTCCCACGCCCCGTCGTGGCGAAGTCCGCATCTGGCACCCACAAGCCAGTGAAGGCTACTTGGCTAGCCACGGTTCCGTTGTCGTTGGTGTCTTCCATTCCGCTGGTCAGGTTTCCGGAGACATCCGCCGCGAAAGCACCCGCGCCCGCAGAACGATTGCCTCCGGGATCGACTCCGAACAACCCCATGGCATAACTACCCTTCAGCGACGATATCCCTAGCGTCGGAAGGGTCTGAGCCTTGATCACTCCGGAACCGTAAACTTGCGGATGGGTGGAATCGGCCAGGATGAATTTCACGTCCCCTTTCAGCGGCACGGCCAAGCTGTAGGTGAAGGTGCCCAAGGCCGGGATGACAAAGGTAAGCGAACCCAAATTGTTAGAGCCGATGCTATACGTTCCGGTAAATTGCGCGTTGGTGGCCCCACTTGCGAAATCGTTCTGGTCGAGAACGCCGCTGGTAATGTTTCCAGTGCAATCGCCGACGAAGCTGCCCGCGGTATAGAACGGTTGCCCGTTGTTAAAGCCGTTGAACGAGAAGGCATTGCTCCCTTGTAGTTTTTGCGTGATCGTAATGCCGAGGTTGGCGCTGGCCGTATTAGAGTCGGCATCCGTCACCTGAACGGTGAATGGAAAGGTCCCACAAGCCGCCGTCCCAGTAGGCGTTCCAGAGATCACTCCGGTGCTTGGGGCCAGGGTCAATCCCGCAGGCAGAGTCCCGGTAGTGATGGTCCACGTAAAGGGAGAGAGTCCGCCGGAGTTCGTCAAAGTGGCAGTGTAAGACAAGCCGATGGTCCCATTTGGAAGCGAGGTGGTGGTGACCAACGGAAGCGGATTGATGGTGATGGAAAAGCTGCCCTTGTCATAGGCCGAGGTTGGTATCTGTGAGTCCGTCACCCTTATCACGAAGTTATATTTCTTGGCGGTCCCGTCGGAATTCAGATCGGTGATCGGCGGCGTGCCGCTGAGCACGCCTTGCGGGCTCAGGCTCAAACCCGGGGGCAGGGTCCCGGAGTCGAGCGTCCAGGCGAACGGCGCTCGTCCTCCAGTGGCGAACATCGTAACACTGTAGGCAGACTGCACTACGCCATCGGGCACCGTCTTATTAGCGATGAGCAACGCCCCGGGGCCATTGGCTGGGTGACTGCTGCCGCATGCGGTCAGCACACACACGCAGAGTGACAAGGCGAGAAACGGAAAAGGCTTAAACCCTTTCATGCAACTCCTCAATGTATTCTGAAAGCTGGTTCTGTGGACGCCACTCCCGAGAGACCGGCCGACTTTCTTGCGGCGCAGCCTGACAGTATCGTGCGGCACGACACTCCGGGGGAACAACGGAAGAGGCCCTCTTATCAAGCAGGGTAATTCACCTGTGCTTAAATGCAAGCTTTTTTTGACCTGAGTACGCCAACTTCGCGCACCTAAATGTTACTCGATTTTCTCACAGGATACTGGAAACCGGTGACCTTCTTCGCCAAAAAGAGGGGCAGGAGATCTCCCGAGGGCCAAAGTGGGAATGGCCGCTCATCAACCGTGGCCACTGCGAGAGCGGTTCTGGATTGGTGTATCCGCTCGTACGGGTAGTGCGGGCCTTCAGGCACGCGTCAAGCAGTTGTCTATGCGAGTCAGCTTTAGATTTTGAGGCTGAGGTACCTCGTTTCGAAAATGCCGCGAAAGACGCACGGGTTAGCGAAATCGGGCCACGTACCCCGGGCCTAAAAGCCACCACAGTGACAGCCTCTTACGGCACGGCTCTTAACCCACCTTTGAAGGAAAAGTCAATGGCTGAACGCAGACCTGAAGGTCTGTTCTACCGACAGGGGCTTTTAGGAGGGCTAGGCGTTATTGGCGAGCCCTGCTACTCCCAATTTCGTGCAACGTACGCCTCCTCCGCCACATCTAAACCTTGACAACGATTCACTCAAGTTCTATAGTCGGTTTGTTATAAGACTTGAGATCGAAGTCAACGGCACTTATTATCAGTAACTTACAGGCTAACTAAGCCAGGAGGGTGGCTGCAATGGGAAAGATTATCGGAATTGACTTGGGAACCACCAACTCGGTGGTTGCCGTCATGGAAAGCGGCGAGCCCAAAGTCATCCCCAACGAAGAAGGCGGGCGGACAACGCCATCGGTCGTGGGATTCACCAAGACCGGAGAGCGGCTGGTCGGACAGGTGGCCAAGCGCCAGGCTATCACCAATCCCGAAAACACCGTTTATTCCATCAAGCGCTTCATGGGCCGCCGTTTCGACGAGGTCAATGAAGAGATGAAGATGGTGCCGTACAAGGTGGTGCAGTCGGGCGATCACGTGGCCATCGTGGCGCAGGGCAAGGAATATACCCCGCCGCAAGTCTCGGCGATGATTCTGCAGAAACTGAAGAAGGCCGCGGAAGACTACCTCGGCGAGACGGTGACGGACGCCGTGATCACGGTCCCGGCTTACTTCAATGACGCGCAGCGCCAGGCGACCAAAGACGCTGGCCAGATTGCCGGCCTCGAAGTCAAGCGCATCATCAACGAGCCGACCGCGGCCGCACTGGCCTACGGGCTCGACAAGAAGAAGGACGAAACCATCGCGGTGTACGACTTCGGCGGCGGCACCTTCGACATTTCGATTCTCGAAGTCGGCGAAGGCGTCATCGAAGTGAAGTCCACCAATGGCGATACGCACCTGGGCGGCGACAACATCGACCAGCGCATTGTGGACTGGTTGATCGACGAGTTTAAGAAAGACGAAGGCCTGAACCTGCGCGACAAGGGCAACGAGATGGCGCTGCAGCGTCTGCGCGACGGGGCCGAACGCGCCAAGATCGAGCTCTCCACCACGATGCAGACCGAAATCAATCTGCCCTTCATTACGGCGGATGCCAGCGGCCCCAAGCACTTGGTGAAGACGCTGACACGCAGCAAGCTGGAAGAGATGGTGAAGGACATCATCGACCGCTCCATCGGCCCGTGCAAGGCTGCGCTGAAGGACGCGGGCATCACGCCTGACAAAATCAACGAAGTTGTACTGGTCGGCGGCCAGACGCGCATGCCGCGCATTCAGGCGCTGGTGAAGGAGATCTTTGGCAAGGAGCCGCACAAGGGCGTGAATCCTGACGAAGTGGTCGCGGTGGGCGCTGCCATTCAGGGCGGCGTGCTGGGCGGCGAGGTCAAGGACCTGTTGTTGCTCGACGTGACTCCCCTGACGCTGTCGATCGAAACCATGGGCGGCGTGGCGACGCAGATGATCCCGCGCAACACCACCATCCCGACCAAGAAGTCGGAGATGTTCTCAACCGCGGCCGACAACCAGACGTCGGTTGAGGTACACGTGATGCAGGGCGAGCGTCCCATGGCGCGCGACAACCGCACCCTGGGCAAGTTCCACCTGACCGGATTGCCGCCGGCCCCGCGTGGCATACCGCAGATCGAGGTGACGTTCGACATCGACGCCAATGGCATCCTGAACGTGAATGCCAAGGACATGGCCACGGGCAAGGACCAGAAGATCACCATCACGTCGTCTTCGGGTCTGAGCAAGGAAGAAGTCGAGCGCATGGCGAAGGACGCCGATGCTCACGCTGCCGAAGACAAGACCAAGCGCGAGGAAGTGGAAGCGCGCAACCAGCTCGACGGCATGGTGTACAGCATCGAAAAGATGCTGCGCGAGCACGGAGACAAAATCTCCGGGCAGGAGCGCAGCGACGTCGAGAACGCCCTGGCCGATGCCAAGAAAGCGCTTGAGGGCACCGACGCGGGGGCGATGAACAAGGCGCGCGAGAACCTGACGTCCGCTTCGCACAAGCTGGCCGAGGCCATGTACAAGGCGAGCTCGGCGCAAACGCCTCCAACGGGCGGTCCGCCGCCGGGCGGAGACGGCCATACCGCGGGCGGCGAGCAGAAGAAGAAAGACGAAGGCGTAATCGACGCCGAGTACGTGGACGTGGACGAGAAGAAGTAAATGAGCTCCTAGCTTTTAGCTATTAGCTCTTAGCAAGACGGAAGGGGCGCGCGATGCGCCCCTTGTCCACAAGAGCGACAGGCGACGGTGAAGAGCAAAATCGGCTTTGGCTAAAAGCTAACGGCTAAAAGCTAAAAGCCCTCAGCATCGCGAAAGGTGTAAAGGTAAAACAATTGCGATTTGAAGTGAACGGTCAATCCTACATGTTAAGTTTTAACAACGACGACGGACGGTGGTACTTGATCACCGCCGGCGTCGACGGCCGGATGAAAGCCATTCCGGTGATTAGCGATGAATTTGGTTTCGTCCCACGCGCCGTCATCCCCATGGGCGACGGCGGACAGGCGAGCATTAACTGAGCGCAAGATGCGGATCCTGCATGACACTACGAAAAATAGGATGTAGCGAAAAGCGAGCAGGAAGATTTCTAGCTGAAAGCGGATAGCTGACGGCTGATAGCCAACCATGCCAACCACGCCCAACAAAGACAAAGACTACTACGGCATCCTCGGGGTCAAGAAGACTGCCTCGGCGGAGGACATCCGCAAGGCGTTTCGCAAGTTGGCGCGCAAGTATCACCCCGACGTGAATCCGGGCGACAAGTCTGCCGAGGAGAAGTTCAAGACGCTCTCCGAGGCCAACGACGTNNACGGCGGAAGCCTACGCGCGCGGCGGTGGCTCGGGCGGCTTTGGTGGCGGCGTGGGCGGTGGCGGAACGCGCACCTACACCCAGGAAGTTCCTTTCGACTTCAGCGGATTCGACTTCAATGACTTCGCCGAGGGCGCGGGTGCGGCCGGCCGCAAAGGCGGCGGTGGCGGATTCCGCGACATCTTCTCTGGCATCTTCGGCGGCCACGAGGCGCCGATGGCCCGGCCGGAACCGGGCGAGGACCTGGAATACCAGGTGAACGCCGGCTTCTGGCAGGCGATCAAGGGCACGGAGATGCAGCTCACGATTCCCCGCCGCGAGCTTTGCACCAACTGCCACGGCCAAGGCTTTCTTGAGCGCCCCGGCCCGTGTCCCGAGTGCCACGGTAAGGGACAGATCACGCAGAAGAGCGGCAGCATGAAGTTCAACGTGGTGTGCCCGCGCTGCGGCGGCAGCGGCAAGGACCGCACCGTGTGCCCGGTTTGCCACGGTGATGGCCGCGTCGAGCACAGTGACGTGCTGAAGGTCCGCATCAAAGCGGGGACGCGGGACGGCCAGCGCATCCGCCTGCCCGGCCGCGGCAATGCCGGGACCATGGGTGCACCCGCGGGCGATCTCTACATCATTGTACGGGTGGGTGAGCATCCGGTGTTCAAGCGCGAGGGCGACGATATTTATCTCACCGTGCCCGCGACCGTCAGCGAAGCCGCGCTGGGCGCCAAAATCGAAGTGCCCACCATCGATGGCCGGGCGCTGCTGAAGATTCCGCCCGGTACGCAATCTGGACAGAAGCTGCGCCTGCGGGAAAAGGGTGTTCCTTCGGCGGTCAAGGAAGGCGCACGAGGCGACGAGATTGTCGAGATCAAGCTGGTGCCTCCCAAGGTCAGCGACGAGAGGTCGAAGGAAATTTTGCGCGAGCTGGCCAAGCTGAATCCGGAAGATCCGCGGGAAGAGTTGTGGAAGAAGGTGTGAGAAGAAGCAATTAGCAATTAGCAATTAGCGGTTTCGAATTTCAGGACTACCGGGTTCCGTAAATAACGATGTTTGCAGGCTGAATGCTAAATGCTAAGTGCTAAGTGCTAATTATGGCCAAGCGAAAAAAGCAAGGCGCGTACATGATCAGCGCAGTGGCGGAGATGTACGACATCCACCCGCAGACCTTGCGCCTGTACGAACGCGAAGGGCTGCTGAAGCCGTCGCGCACCGAAGGCAACACGCGCCTCTACACCGACGAAGATATCGAGCGCCTGGAGCTGATCCTGTCGCTGGCGCGCGACCTGGGAGTGAACATCTCGGGCATCGCCATTATTCTGCAAATGCGCGAGCGCATGGACGAAATGCAACGCCAGATGGCGGGCTTCGTCAGCTACGTGCGCGACGAGGTGATGGCGCGCGCCCAACACGCCGATCCCAGCCGCGGGGCCCTGGTGCCGGTGCGGCGTGGCATCGTCATCAAGCCGGAGAAGAAGAAACAGTAGCCAGTAGCCAGTAGCCAGCCGTCAATCGCCAGTTGTCAAAAGCCTGCTCTGCCGAATCGCAGGCGGTCCACTTCACTGTTATAGCAGCCCATACATGACAACCTGGTTCTCGGCCCCGACAAAAACCCTTCCGTCCGCGATGGTTGGGACCGTAAACTTCACCGCCAGTCCCACCCGGTCGCGGCCTGGATTCTGCTCGGAGTTGTACAGCTCGGTCCCCAGGTTGGTTGCGTCGTAGGCACGCAATACCGCGTTGCCTCCTCCATAGGTGTCGCTCTCAATGATCCAGACGATCCCATTGTTTGTGCCATTGGACGAGACAGACGGCGTGGGTCCAGGAAAGTTGAAGAACTCCGGAGAGGCGGAGGTGGAACCGGTGGAAAGCTGCTGCGCGTGAGGATCGAAGGCGAAAGCTTTCAAGTGATCGTAGGCGCCGCCGAAGTAAGCCGTGTTGTTCCAAAACGCGGGAGCGCCAAAAATGCCGCCAATCGCGTAGCGCAGGGTTTGCACGATCTGGCTGTCGCTCCCCGAATGGAAGTGTCCCATGTTGTCTCGATTCACCAGATCGATGGTGCCTTCTTTGCCGATCTGTATCAGCAGGTGGGGATAGGGCGTCCCCGGCTGATCGGGAAGCAGCATGGCGCCGCCGGAGCCAAAGTCGGAGTCGTTTTGATCCAAGGTCTGCTGGTTCCAGGGAGTGAAATAGTCGCGCAAAGAGATTGCTCCGAAGGTGCTCGGCCAGGCCAGGCGGAGAACGCTGTCCCCGAACCCGGTTGCTCCGTCGAACTGACCGTTTCCAGTTGCGGCATAAATCGATCCTCCGGAATCAGCCGCCGGACCGGCGCCGCCGCCCCAGAAGCCGCCTTCGTAACCATTCGGGGTGTCCACATAAAGGCCGCTGCGGACCAGAGTCGACTCGCTGAACGACATCACATAGCCGTGATAAGTACCAAGGTCGCAATGCGAAGCCCAGGCGATGAATACCTGTCCCTTCAGCAGCAGCAAAGCCGAACGCTGCCCCTCCACCAGCGGGTCAAAAGTGAGAATGCCCCCGACCGAGCCGGTACCGTTGCCCGGTGACGTAGCGGTAATGGGAAGAGGCGCCACTCTGTCTTGGCCCGTTTTGATATCGAGTGCATGCAAGGTCTGATAGAACGACGTGGTGTGAGTTACGGTGTCATACCGCTTCGTCTTGGCAACCAGATACATGGTACCGGTGGTGGTGTCGATTGCCGGCGTCCCGGTGATACCAATCTCAGGGACCATGTCGCCACAGCCCACGTCGCCGCTGGAGACGGGACTAATCACGTAGCGAAATCCCGTGGTGGCAAGAAAATTGGTGTGCCAAAGCTGCTGTCCACTGTTCACGTCGAAGGCATAAACCTGATCGTGCTCAGTGGCGATGAACAACACGTTGTGCGATGTTCCCCCAATCGTGAGGCCCGGCAAGTAGAGCGGTTGTGCATAAACGTAGCCCTGCACGGCAAACGTAGCGCGCTTGCCGAACGATTGCGTCCTAACGTTCGACCGGGTGAGGACCGTTTCCTGCGGGTTAGAACCCGAGCGGTAATTGTCGTTGTGATACGTGGTAACAGCAACCTGCGCCATCACGACGCTAGAACTCAAGAACAACCACACGGCAATGCAGGTACAGCGCAATACACCGGCACACATGTTCTTCATACCGACCGAGGTCTCCTGTGCGAAAGTAGTCTGATGGAAGAGAGGCGATATTATCCCACAAAAGCGAGTGGGTACAACGGATTTCTGTGGAATCGGTGCACCAGCGTCAGGCGGCTGCGGACTCGAAGAGCCTGCCCCGAGAGCAGCCGTGGGAACCCCGGTTACCGCAGGATCGCCTGTCGCCGCCCGGCAAAGCAATAAGGGGCATCTCGACTCCCGGCTTCGTTCGCCGCTCCGTCGAAAATCATTTACCACGAAGACTCGGAGGACACGGAGTTCTTGATTTCTATCGAGGACAATAGTAATTGGAACTGGCAACCGACTACTGACTACTGCTTCTTCAGCTTGTCCACTTCTTCCTTGGCCCGCTTGGCGTACGGTCCATCGGGCAGGATCTTCAGGTAGGCCTGGTAATTTTCCACGGCGCCAGCGGTGTCGCCGGTCTTGTTCAACACCTCCGCCAGTTTGAACGTAGCCTCGGCATCGTGGGGCTTGAACTCCAGCGCCTCACGATAGCGGCTGATGGCGGCGGGATAATTCTGCTTGACCTTGAAGTAGAAGTCGCCGATCTCCACGTCTTTCATCGCCCGCATGGGACTGTAGGGCGTGAATTCATCAACATCACTAGCGCTGTTTCCCAGCCCCGCTTCGGGATGCTTTTTGGCATCGTCGGCCGGAGGCGAGATGTCGATTCGCGTCTGCTTGCTGGAGCTTTCTCCGGCAGGGACGTTGTCCGACCGCGGCGGATTTTTGCGATTGTCCTTGGGTGGGGGCGCGGACTTATCGGTGGGGACCTGTTCGACCGGCTGCTGATCTTGCCCGATGGCAACACTGGTAAACCAAAGACAAAGTATGGCGAGAATCAGATAACGCAAGCGCACTCCCATATTGTATTGCAACCCGGATATTCTGTTGAGGACTCGCTGATCGGGTGGCCACTCACTTTCGCCGGATGTGCAGCACCTTCTGTACTTCGGTGACCACCTCGCCGGCTTCGTCTTTCACCTCGACCACGAATGTCGGCTCATACCTTTCCTGAAGCTTGAGCGTTTCGCGAATATCGTCGAGTTGCGCGTCGGTCAAGCGAAACTCGGCCTTGACTCTTCCCTTCCCGGGTTTGCGGAAGCGGATGCTGGCGGCTTTGTCCCAGACAATGTACTCGCGGCCCAGGTTTTCCATCAGCATCAGCATGTAAAACGGGTCGGCCATGGAGTAGAGCGATCCCCCATAGTGCGTGCCAACATAGTTGCGGTTCCAAAAGCGCAACTTCATCTCGACATCGACGGCCCGGTTGGATCGCCAGCGCACGCGGATTCCGGCGCCGAAAAATGGCGGCCAGATGTTGATGGCGCGCAGCATGAATCGTTGCAGTTTTGTAGCCATGGAATAGAACGATGATAGACCGGTTCAACAGAACAGCCCAAAAAATTGAAGCAAGCCCGTCGCCGGCTGAAGGGATACGGGAAAAGTTGCAACCGAGAAACAGCAGGTCCCTCCACTCGGTCGCCGCGGCGACCTCGTCGGGATGACAAGAATAAAGGGATTCAACGGCGCGGCTGAAGCCACGCCCCTTCAGCTCCGCGGGAAAATAAAAAAGGCCGTCCACCATGAACGGCCTTCCTCGCATTGGCGCCTTTCGCCCTCAGACTCCCCAGGAGAAGAACTTTCGGCGCGGTCGATCCCCCCCGACCGCGCCTCTTCCCCGGGTCATTACTGCTGTTGCGTTTGCTGCGTCTGACCTGAGGAACTCAGCTGCGCGGATGAAGCCGACTCCGTCGCGTTATTCGTCATGAGCGTTACATCCACGCGACGGTTCTTGGCCCGACCGCCGGGGCTGGTGTTCCTGGCCACGGGATTGTCCTTGCCCAGACCAATCAGGTAAATCTTGTGCGCCGGGACATCATATTTCTGCGCCAAGTACTGGATGACGGCGTCGGCGCGGCGCTGGCTGAGCTGGTAGTTATAGTCGGCCGGCCCGGTCGAATCGGTGTAGCCTTCAACCTGAACGATGTAGTGCCTCTGATTGCCGAGCTGCTCCGCGAACTCGTCGAGCGCCTGCTTGTTCTTGCGCGTAAGGTCAGCCTTGTTGAAGCCGAACAAAACCGTGGTGTCGTTGACCGGCTTGTAGTTGTCGAGATTTTCAACCGTGCCCGCCAGGCTGGTCACGCGATGCGAGGCCTGGGTCGCGTTCTGATTGGCCTGGTCGGCTGCCTGACCAGCAGCCAGGGCTTTCTGGTCGGCAGTGTCAGCCTGCGACTTTGCCTGCTGAATGCCCTGTTGGGCGCGCGCGTCGGTGTCCCGGATGTCGCGAGTATTTTTCGCGGTCAGATCATCTAATTCATTGACCTTGTTGATCGTCGGGGTTACCTCGTTACGAACATAGTTCTTGGTAGCGCAGCCGACGGTGAACGGCAGGCTGCCGGCCACCAGCGCTGCAATGACGGTAAATCGATTCATAGGATAAGCTCCTTGCAAACCTGCGACGGCGGCATTTCGAGTCTCCGCCCTCTGGGGAAGAAATGAGCAACCGTGCTGCCATTGGGGGATCGCTGCGGCTGGGAGAAATGCGTATTCGTTTCAATGGCTTAGGAACAGGCGGGAGGCACTCCTTTGGGGTCGGTCTAACGAACCGGATAATCCTGACGCGAGGAGTAGAATTTTTACCGGGTTGAAGGGGTTTGCGGGCGCCCGATTCGGGGTTCCCCGGTCATCGCGTTATCGCTTTTCTCAACAGAATTGAATGGACCTGCACCAGAAAATTCGGACGCTTCCCACCTCGCCGGGCGTGTATCTCTACAAGAACGCAGAGGGCGAGATCATCTACGTGGGCAAGGCCAACAGCCTGCGCGCGCGGGTGCGTTCCTATTTTCTGGAAGGGGCCGCGGACAACGCCAAGACCGGATCGCTGCTGCGCGAAGCGGTCGATCTCGACTACATCGTTGTGGACAACGAAAAGGAAGCGCTGGCGCTCGAGAACAACCTGATCAAGCAGAAGAAGCCGCGCTACAATATCCTTCTTCGTGACGACAAGACCTATCCTTACATCAAACTGACCATCGGCGAACGCCATCCGCGCGTGTATCCGACGCGCCGCTTGCGCCGCGACGGATCGCTCTACTTCGGGCCGTATTTTCCCACCAGCCTGGCCTATCGCATCGTGGACCTCATCCACCGGCATTTTCTGATTCCCTCGTGCAAGCTCGACTTGAATCGCTACTATCCGCGGCCGTGCTTGCAGTACTACATCGGGCGCTGCCTGGGGCCGTGCGTCGAAGGGCTGACCACGCCCGAGCGCTACGCCGAAGCCGTACACGACGTGAGGCTGTTCCTCGAAGGCCGGGGCGCCGATCTGTCGCGCTCGTTGCAGCAGCGTATGGCCGCCGCCGCCGAGCGCCAACAGTATGAACTAGCGGCCAAGTATCGCGATCTTATCTCGACCGTCGAGTTGCTGGACAAGAAGCAGCGCATCGCCTCGGTTGAGGGCGACGATGCCGATGTCTTTGGCTATCACTACGAAAATGAGATGCTGGCGGTGAACCTGTTCCACATGCGTGGCGGCAAGATCGTGGACAGGCGCGAGTTCTTCTGGGAAGACCTCAGCGCGATGGTCGGCAATGCGGGCTTCCAGCCGGGAGAATTCTTTTCGGCGCTGCTGAAGCAGGTTTACCTGGACCAGCAGTATGTTCCGCACACCATCTACGTTGCGGTGGACTTCGAGGATCGCGTCACCTTGGAGGAGGTGCTTTCGGAAGGCCAGAAGCGAAGGGTGCAGATTCACGTGCCGCAGCGCGGCGACAAGCGCTCGCTGATCGATCTGGTGGGACAGAATGCCAAGCAGGCGTACGATCAGCGCTTCCGTGTCATGAAGCCGGCGGCGAAGGCGATCCAGGAAGCCTTGCAGGACGCGCTCATGCTGCCGGAGCTGCCCAAGCGCATTGAGTGCTTCGACATCTCGCATATTCAGGGCGCCGAAACTGTCGCGTCGATGGTGGTCTGGGAAGACGGCAAGATGAAGAAGTCCGACTATCGCAAGTTCATCATCAAAGGTGTCGAGGGCGTGGACGACTTCGCCTCGATGCGCGAGGTGGTGACCCGCCGCTACAAGCGGGTGCAAGAAGAAAAGCAGACGATGCCAAGCCTGGTGCTGATTGACGGCGGCATTGGGCAATTGCACGCCGCCGCGCAGGCGCTGGAAACGCTGGGCATCATCAACCAGCCGCTGGCCTCCATCGCCAAGCGCGAGGAGATCATCTACGTTCAGGGCCAGGAGGACGAGCCGGTGGTGCTCGACCGCCATTCGCCGGTGCTGCACCTGGTGCAACTGGTGCGCGATGAGGCCCACCGCTTTGCCGTGACCTTCCATCGCAAACGGCGGCAGATGCGCGATCGCAAGACCGAACTGCTGGACATTCCCGGCGTGGGCGAACGGACCACGAACCGCCTGCTGCAGCACTTCGGCAGCCTGCAAGCGGTGAAGGAAGCGGATGCCGCGGCGCTGGCCTCAGTGGTGAGCCGCCCCCAGGCCGACGCGATTCTGCGCTATTTTGGAAAAGAAGTTAGCAGGTAGCCCTTAGCTTTTAGAAAACGAAGTTGACATGAGTCTGTAGGAACGTCGGGTTTTGGCTAAATGCTAAGAGCTAGAATAGTTGCCAATTGTTACCGGAGGCCACATGAGTTCGGAAATGGAAGCGATCGACACGGCGAAGGAAGCAGCCGAAGAAGCCCGGGAAAGAAAGCACCTGGCGCCGATCAGTCTCACCATGGCGATCCTGGCAGTTCTAATCGCCACGGTTTCGCTGCTCGGTCATCGGTCGCATACCGAAGAAATCCTGCTGCAGAACCGGGCCACCGATCAATGGGCCTATTACCAGGCAAAGAACATACGCCGCAACAATCTGGAGGCCCTCGACGACGTGCTCACTGCCCTGAAGAACACCAAGGAAGAACGCGCCCAGGAGGTGCAGAAACGCTTCCACGAAGAGATCGACAAGTATCGCGACCAGCAGAAGGACATCCAGAACGAAGCCCGCAGCCTGGAGGCGGAAGTCGGACTGGCTAGCCGCCGCGCGGATCGCTTCGACCTGGGCGAAGTGTTTCTGGAGATCGCGCTGGTCGTCACTTCCATTACGTTGCTCACGGACAAGCGCGCCTACTGGTACTTCGGATGTGTGCTGGCGACGGTCGGCGTGATCGCCGCAAGCAGCGGATTTATGGTGCATTGAGGGCGGGAGTCTTTGCTGTCGTCGCTGTTGAGGTTCTCAACTAGTTGCTAGAAGCTATCTCATAAATCGGTTTGTATCAGGGCACGGCTTCAGCCGTGCCGCAATTGGCCCGTTACGGACTGGGCTTTAGCCCCTGAGGTACCTCGCTTTGGGCCGCACCGGTATTTATGAGATGGCTTCTAGTTGCTGCTCACGGCTCCCATCCCTCTTCCCCAACCAGCGGAACAAACCGGCAGAGGTCGTGCAAAGCCACGATCGTCTTTGCTCCCACTTTGCGCACGACCTGCACCTGCTGCTCAAAGCGACCTCCCACCGGCACAACCAGCCTGCCGCCATCGGCAAGCTGCGCGACCAGGCTCTCGGGAATTTTCGGTGCCGCTGCCGCAACCAGGATCTTGTCGAACGGAGCATGCTGGGGCAGGCCAACGCTTCCATCGCCCACCACAACATGAACGTTGACGTAGCCAAGCCGCGCCAGGATTTCGCGCGCCTTCATCGCCAGCTCTGCGTGCCGTTCGATGGTCCACACCTCAGCCGCCAACTCACCCAGGATGGCGGCTTCGTATCCCGTGCCCGTGCCCACTTCCAGCACGCGGTCCGATGGATGCAACTCCAGCGCCGCGATCATGGCGGCCACGATGTAGGGCTGGGAAACGGTTTGGCCGGCGCCGATGGGGAGCGGGTAATCGCCATAAGCGTTGCCCAGGTCTTCGTGGGCGACGAACTCCTCACGCGGGACTTTTCCCATCGCAGCCAGCAGGCGGGGATCGCGAATACCCCGTGCGCGGAGTTGCTCCTCCACCATGCGGGCGCGCTGCTGCGGCGGGGTGTGGTGGCCGTTCATCGTTTTCGCTTACGGATAAGAACGTCGAAGCTGACCACCCCGTTCTCATCGCGTATGGCTTCCACGGTATATTCGCTGTTGATGTTGTATTCGAACTGAATCACCTGCTGCGCCGACCTAGTCAGATTGGTGATATAGGTGAGGGTCACGTTGTTTGAGACCTGCTGCTCGAAGGTGACGCGGGCATTGGGATTGTTGTCGGGACCGCCCAGGGAAGGATTGATCCGGATGGAGCTCACGCCGAAGAGCCTCGATACGCGGTTGGAAACCGCCTGATTGATCGCCTGTCCGAGAATGGCGCCCGAGGCACTCTCGGCAAACCCTGACTGCGGCGCAGCGTTCATAGCGCTTTCCTGCTGTGTCCGCCCGAAGGCCAGCAGGGCCACAATGTCTTCGCTGGAGAGAGGCGGGTCGGAGCGATAGGTAGTGTTCAGCCGCTCCAAGGTGCCATGCAAGCCGATGGTGATGTCGTAATCGCGGACCCGGGTGGAGGCCTCTATATCCAGCACCGGATCAATGCGCACCGGGTCGCTAAAGGTAATATCGCCGCGCTCCAGGTGATACTTGGCTCCAGCCAGCTTGATGTCGCCCTCGGCAATGTTGATGCGTCCCAGCAAGACCGGCCGAGCGGCCGTGCCCCGCAGCCGCAGATCCACGTCGCCCGCCAGTTTCGCCAAGGCCGTCTGTACCGTCAACTCGGGCGTGGAGAGGATGCGCACATCCAGACGCAGATTATTCAGCGGTGAATTTGCAACGGTTATGGGCGCCGGACCTACCTGCGCCAGAGCGAAGGTCAGGTCGCTGGACGGAATTTGCGCGAAACGGGTAACAGTTACATCTCCGCTCAGAATTGAACTTTGCAGCGTCCCCACCAGGCGAAGCGATTCATCCGCCGTAACGCTGATCCCGGCATAGCGAAAGCGAATTTCAGTTCCGTTTGCGGTCAGGTTGAAGCCGACGGTCCGGCCGTAGGTGATGAAGCCGCCAAAGGTCACGAGTCCGCCGCCGGTGCGCGCTGTCAGGTGCTCCACTTCCAGCCGGTCCTGGTTGAAGACGAGGCTTCCGTTGATATCGCCAAGTCCGGCGGGCAGGTCAATCATCGACAGACCGCCGTGTTCGATATCAATGCGCCCGGAGATTGCGGGCTGCGCCATTGGACCATTCACGGTGAGATCCAGATTCGAGATGCCGTACGAACTCACCTCAGGGTCAAGCGTGTGCACCAGATTCAGGTCGACATGGCCATTGGCGCGCAGAGCCAGCCGGCGATCATCTTTCAGACTGGCGCTGCCGGTCAAGGTGAAGCGCGAATCGCCGCTGGCCAGCGTGCAGCGTTGTACTGTGACCACTTGGTTCGCCATCGCAAGCTCCACCGGCCCATCGCTGGTGATCGCAACTTTTTCCACTTCCACGGCGAACTGGTCGAGGTTGAACTTGCCGTTCAGCAGCCTGGGCTGCTTCAGGGGTCCGGACAGTTCCGCATGTCCAGCTAGCGAGGTGCGGTGGGTGACCCTTTGGCGGACCTCCGCCGGCAGGAAAGGATTGATGTCCAGGCCGGAAAACTCCAGCTTCAGATCNNAAATTCGATCGCGCCGTGAGTTGCAGATGATATCCATGGGTCACCGCGTCGGCCGTAACGCCGCCGAGACGGTCCCCGTTGAGCACCAGGCCACTTACTTGCACGTGGGCATTGATGAGCGGTTGTTCGATAGCGCCTGATCCCTTTGCGGTGAACTTGCCGACGCCTCCCACTTGCACGTGTGGCATTTGCAGTTCGGGGACATTCGCCAGATCGATGTTCTCGCCCGTCAGGTCGAAGCGCACCTGCTTGTTGCCGAAGTTGTAGGCAGCCGAACCCGCAAGTTTGCCGCGCATGGCTTGCATCTGGATGTCATCGAGTTGCGCCTCATGATTAGCAAACGCGAGGTTCGCCGTGAGCGATTTGACGGGACGGCCATAGGCTTGCGCTGCCAGCAATGAGAAATGTCCCGCACCGTGAGGATTGGCTTCCGTTCCGGCGGCCTGCACGGTGAAATTCAAAGTGCCGATCACGGGGTAATTCAACCCGGCGGCGCGCTGCAATTCCGCGACGTCCGCATCGCGGATGGCAGCCTGCACCTGGAACGGCAGGTTCTCGGTGAAACTCCCTTTCTGGAGGGTTGCCGAACCATCCACTTCCAAGCGCGCGCTACCTTCTCGAAGGATGCCGTGATGCACGGCAATACCTGTGGACGAGTACTGCACGTCACCGGAAAACTGATCGATGTGAATGCGCCTAGGTTGTGCCATGGGCTGTGGCGGAGAAGGCTGGGGCGTAGACGCGAAGTGGAAGAGCGATTTCTTCTTCGCCGGCGCTTGGGTTGGGGGCGCTGGACCCCGCATCGTGGGCGTATAGATGTAAGTGAAGTCAGATGCCTCGACATGGCCGGCGATCTGCGGATCATTCAGCCTGCCGCTGAGTGTGCCATTGAAGCTTGCCCCGCCCGCGAGTTCTACCGGCGGTGTCGCGCTGCCCATGGCCGCAAGCAGCGGCTGGAACTCGGTCAGGCTGGTGGTGTTCATCACTACGTGCAGAGCGGCGGAGGTTGAGCCCAAAGTGCCCGTCGCACTCAAATGGGAGTGCGGGGTCGTCATTGTCAGGACCGAAAAATCCATCACTTGCGCTTTGGGATTGTAGCGGGCCCGCACCGTCGCGGTCACAGGCAACTGGTTGGCGGACGGCTGCGCCGGAGGTGTAACCTCAAGCGCCAGGTCGGCGCTGGCATCGGACACGGATCGCGTCCACGCCAGATTCACCGTCCCTCCCACGCTGCCCGCTGGATTGAGCTTCTCGTACGGCGCCTCCCTGGTCGAGAACATGCGCGCCAGGTCCCTTAGCGATAGGCCGGTCACCCGTAAGTGAGCCGTCCCCTGCTGCGGACCGGGGCTAGGGATTGCCGGAAAATTCGATTTACGCACGTTGGGGCGTTGCTTCGCGCCGGGCTTCGCGCGTTTAGTGGTCTGTTCCATGCTCGGTTGCACGCCACGGGTCGAGCCTGACAGGAAGTTTCTGATTTCGGCGTCGCCGCTCACTCCTCCGCCCAGCAAACGTCCGGCTATTCGAGTGAGCGCCAGATTATCGTGCGCGAGCGAAAAATCCGCGTTTACACCCGCGTCGCGCACCTCGACTCCATTGTCCAGATACGTGACGCCGCGCGCCGCGGCATACCCTCGCGTGGCGACGCCCGCGGCGGGCCAATAGGTGCCCGAGCCGTTCAGCGTTACCCTGCCACCGCGAAGTTCGTACAAGCGGATGACCGATCCCAACTGTCCAACGTCCAGCGCACTGCTGTACTTGAAATCTAGTTTGGGGTTGTCGAAGTTGGTGAGCTCTGCAGTCGCCTGCAGGGAGGAATTCTCCGACGTCGCATTCAGCGACTTGACTTGCAGACGGTTGGACCACAGGCTGAACACCACCTCGCCCTGCGCCGCAACATCGCGGGAGTTCTGGTACTTCACATCCATCTTGCCGGCTTGCACGGCGCCGTCATAACGGCGATCGCCGCGATCGTAGGTCATGGCGGCAGTGACATCATCGGCGGCGAAATCAAGCGACAGCGTCCGGTCATTCACCAGCAACAAGCCGTTGTGCAGATCGAGGCGGGCGATCGCCAGATCGAACAACTGTTGCACCGGGGTCGCACTGCTGCGCAGCTTCGGTTCCGCAGCGTTAGTCGTCCCATCGGGATTCACAATCAAGTGCACGACAGGACGGTCCAGGCTCAATTCCTTGAGGCTGATCCGCTTTTCCACGAAGGAGATGATGTGCAGCCGGACATGGATGCGGTCAGCGTGCGCATACGGCTGCTGATCAGGAGCTTCCAACCCGTGGATGGTCAGATCGTCGGCTTCGAACTCAAGCTGGGAGAGGTTCCAGCGAAAAGCATGCAACTCGACGCGGCCGCCGGTGACCTCCTCCAGGCTGGCAATCGTTTTGCGCCGAACCAAATCCGCAAACCGCGGGCTGCGCACATACCACACCAGGACAATAGCGGCCGCCAACACCACCACGCCGATTGCGGCCTCAATCCGCAAGCGCGTGTGTGAACGGCGAATCTGGGTTTCTGCGGTCATTCTCAGTTAGCGCCGGAGGCCCGGTCGTGATCGGCCACAGCATTGTCGGCAGGAATCGCTACGGTGCTGTGTATCTCAGCCTGCTGGCGCAAGTTATGCAACCACGCGTCCAGCATTTCATCCATGCGCTGCTGGACAAGCAGTTCGCGAATCCTGGGTCCCACTTCGTCCAGAGCAACTATCTTGCCGCCATTTTTTTGCAAATCGGGCAGCAACTGACTTTTGTAGTAGCCCTCAATTTCCTCGGGCTGGACGTGCACGTTGGGGCGCAGGCGGACCTCCACGAAGTTCATCACTCGCACCTCAGTCTGCAATTGCGCCTTTAATGTGTCGGGGGTGAGACCGTAGTTGGCGAGCAACTTCTGCCAACTGCGATCGTCAGCACCGTTCGGAACCTGCGCCCGGAGTTTGGCGACATCCTTGTCTATGTCGTCTTGCGACGGCCGCAGGAAGGTCTCGCCGCCCATCTGCGCCTGCAACAACTGGCGGTCAATGAGGCGCTGCAAGGCCTTCACTCGATCTGCCTGGGTCACCTGGGCGATCGGCTTCTGCTGCATGAACGCCTCGAAACAGATCGCCTCTTCCCAATCGCTCTGGAACAAAGGCTGGCGGTTCACGGTGGCAACTACTCCATCGATGACCTCTCCCCCCAAGGCGTAAGGCACAACCGTGGGAAGCAAGAACAATAAGGCAATCGTTAAATGGAAAATTCGTTTCGTCAAAATGTCTGTCCAATACTGAAATAGAAATTGATATGACGCAGTGTTTCCACCGTGTCCTTTTTCTGGACTGGGTACCGCGTCGGATTAAGGTTATAGCCAATGTCGAAGCGCACCGGCCCGACCGGTGTCTTATAGCGTAAACCCATACCAACAGCTTGGGGGTTATAGCTAAAATTGCAGGTTGCCTTGCTGGTCGACGCCGAGCAATTGGCGATCGAGGGCTGACGGATTTGCAGCATCCCACTGATGATATGGTTTGCGGTGTCGAACACGTTACCCATATCGTGGAAGAAAACAAATCCAAGGTTATCGCCNNGGTCCAGCCTGGTTGATGGAGAAGCCGCGCAGCGAATTGCTGCCGCCCGCGAAAAACAACTCGGGCAAGGGGACGGAAGTGGCCTCGGTCGGCAGCTTTCCCGAGGGTGGCAAACTGAGGAAGTTGTTGACGCCATAGGCGTGCAATATCCCAATTTGCGTGTTCCGCGCAATGACCCAGCGCTTCTTAATCGTGTAGTAGGTGGAATTCTGGACCAGCACCTTGCCAAAGTTCGCCTCCGAACCCAGTGCGCTGGTCGCCAGACTTAAATCCACGATGTTATAGCTTCCCTTGTGCGAATCGATGGGATTGTCGCGCGTGTCCCGCACATAGGTGAAACTTGGAATTGCCAGTCGCACCGGCTTCGAATACAACGGGATCAGAGTGGGATCGATGACCAGGCTATTGGGATCGATCGACACGCGCTGATAACTTAACCGGTACAGCAGGGTGACCGCCCGATTATATTTCTGCTCGGCCTGAAGGGTTCCATCGAGCCGCCGCGAGGTGAAGGTATTCACGTCGGCCGTATTGTCGTAGAAGACGGTGGCGTTGAGGCGCCACTTCTCGCGGTGAAAAAGGCGGGACGCGTCATAGCCGACCAAACCACGGCGGGTCAGCAAACCGACCCGCGCCCGCATAGTCAGCGTCTGGTCCCGTCCGAACATATTGAGGCGAGTGATTTCCAGTACTCCGTTGGGACTGACACCGGTTTTGCCTTGTGGGTTGTTGGTGGTAGGAATATTGCCGGTGGCAAACTCGATACCGCCTCCGTAGCGGAAGGTCCAACGCCTGGCCTCCTGCAGGTTGAAAAGCACATCCTTGGAAGGCGCCTGGCCATCCGGATTTTGCACCGCCATGTCCACCTGGTTGAACAGGCCCAGATCGTAGAGGCGCCGCTGTGAATCCACCATGCGAGCCTGACTCAACGGATCGCCGTCGCCAATGCGCATCTGGCGATCCACAATGTAAGGACGGGTGTACTCTCGCCCACTCACCAATACGCGATCGACGAAGACCTGATCCCCCTCGGTGATCGTGTACGTCACCTGCATGCGCTGCGGCTCGCCCGGCGCAGGCGACGCGGTCGCCTCAAACTGTACATTGGGAAACCCGTGGTTGTAATAAAAGTAGGTCAAAGCGTCGCGATCGCTGGCGACGTTGGCTTCACTGTAGGGCTGGCCCTCCACTTCGCTCATTAACGGAGCTAGGCGCTCCCGCGGGAAGCTGTGATTGCCTGCCACCTGCAACGAATTCACCAGCGTCTGCCGGCCTTCCTCAAACTTGATCACTACCGCCATCTGGCCCTCCCGGCCCTGGTAATCGTCCTGCAGGTCGGCGGTGACCTTGACATCAAGAAACCCATTGGCCTGGTAGAGGTTCTTGATGACGGTCAGGTCGTCGGCCAGGAGTCTCTGGCTGAAACGGCCATTGGGCAGAAGCATGCTTGACGGCTGTAACGCCATGCGCTCGCGGATGGTGTCGCTATCGAAATACTTGTTGCCTTCCAGCCGCACCGCGGCAAGCTTGTGGCGCACGCCGGAATCAATCTTGTAAACGATGTTGAGGTGGTTTTTCTCCGGTGACGGCTGCCGTCCCACTTCCACCGTGGCGTCGAAATAACCTTGCGTCTGCAGGTAGTCGCGCACGTTGCGGCGCCCTTCGTTCAGCAAATCGTCATCAACCGAGTTCTCCTGGTAAACCGGAACCAGCTTCCTTAATTCCCGTTTGCTGATCTTTGCGCCATCGGCGGTAATCGCCACCGTCGGTCCCTCTTCCGCTTTGAAGACATAGTCGAGACGGTTGGTATCGGGATGGTAGTGATGGTCGATGAGCGAGACCTGGGCCTCCAGATGATCGTTCTTCTGATACTTCTGGCGCAGCCGCTCCAAGGCGCGGGTGACGTGCTCCTGCTTCACTTTGTCGCCCGACTTCAGCTTGGTAAGGCTGCGGACCTTGTCGGG
>PLBW01000002.1:3593-8312 GCA_003135475.1 Acidobacteriaceae bacterium | reverse complement strand
GTGAACTTCTCGACCGGCGACAACGGGGACTTCTATCGCGCTGTCGGCGCCTACACGGTCAGCGTTCCCTCCGACTCACCGCACGCCACAGCGGTAGGTGGTGTGAGCGTCTTCCTGAACGCCGACTACAGCATCAAGTTCCAGACCGGCTGGGGCACAACCATCACCCGCATCGCCAAGCCCAACGGAACGAATCCACCTGAAGTACCTCCGGTTTGCGCCTCCACGTTGCTACCGGGGCAGTGCTTTTACTATGGCGGCGGCGGCGGCATGAGCCAGTTCTTCGCCAAGCCGTCGTACCAGAGCGGTCTGCCGGGCACCGGACGTCAGCAGCCTGACGTCTCGCTCACGGCCGATCCGTACACTGGCGTTACCATCATCTACTCGTACAGTCACCCCGGCACCTTCTCGGTCAGCGTCATCGGCGGAACCAGCGCCTCCTGCCCGATGTTTTCCGGGGTTTGGGCCATCGTCAATCAGAAGAGTGTGCAACACACCGGTCATTCGGCTGGTCTGGCTGCGCCATACATGTACACCTTGCCGCATGGCGCCGTGCTCGACATCGTCCAGGCTTCGCAATACTCGCCGACCAACCTGGCCGGCAACATCTTCACAGGTGGGCCTCCGATGTACGAGTCTCCGGTGGCGATTGTCGGCCCGGATGTGCCGCAGCAATTCACCAGCGCCTTCTACGAAGGCACCTCGACGCGTTGGTACGGGCTTGGATTCGGGCTGGATAGCACCCTGGTCACGGGTCCCGGCTGGGACAACGTTACCGGAGTAGGTACTCCTAACGGCGCCAGCTTCATCAACGCGATTGTGCACTAACGTNNAGGGATGAGTTGACGCGAGTAGTTCTTGAGCTTGATTGTGGTTTTTTGTGGGACGGCGACCAGTCGTCCCACATTTCTTATGCGCGCTTCTTCTGAGACCACCGTGCCACAAGGGACGAGCGCAATGTCCCCGTTCCACTTCCCGGAAGCTTGAATTCAGGGTGGGAGCCATCTCCGACTCGGCGCGGGCTTCACCCATCCCTGCGCCGCGATAGGCCCGCTTCAAAAAGCAGATCCGCGATATCGGCGAGAGCAGCAGTGATGAAGCTGCGGCCGCTGACCTTCCTTTACAAGCCCGAGTACGACAAAGGGACACGCACGCTGCAATATGGCCCGATGGGGAAGCGTGGCGGATCTGACGATTCTGGACGGGTGGTGGGCAATGCGAAAGTAATCCGGAAGCGCTTCGCCTCGTGGTCCAGAAACCGGCTTCGAGGAGATCGGAGCGGAAGCGGCGCTGATTAAAACCAACATGTCCTCCAAGCGGACTTCGGGGGAGCTTCACCGTCACACAGGCGAGAAAACAAGAGGAGTCACTCGCCGCTTTTTCATGGCTTCCGGTTTCCCGTCACCCGACCGCAATCTCCGGCCGGTCAGTCATCGTTTAGCCAATGCGTGAGAAACCGAACCCTGGACCACCGGCCATCAAAGGGCTGCCCGCTCAGAACCAGGTTTGCTGTTTGTACCGACGATATTCGTCCCCATAGAGTGCCTCGAGGTCTTGTTCCTCCCACCGAGCGAGGCGAAACGGGAAGAGCCCCATAAGCAGCAGAAGCAGGATTCCTCGCGGCTCATTCAGGTAGAGCAGCAGCCCAGCAAAAGCCAAAAAAGAGAACAGATATGCCGGGTGACGGATGCGGCTGTACACGCCTCGAGTCATCAGACAGGTCTGCTTGGACGATTCAAGCTGGATGCATGCAAGCGTATAGAATCCGAGCCCAACCATAATGAGCAAAAGGCCTAACAGGCGCATCAGAGTCCACGGCCCCTCCCTGCGCGTCGCCATCCCAGCGGCAACCATGACAACAGGCAGAGCAATCATCAACTTCGCCGACAGTCTCACATAACTAAATCGTATCACCGTCCACTTGGCTGTGTCCGGAAAGCTCAGAGTTGCTGCCTACATGCAGCCGGAAATGGGGAAAGGCAAAGATGATGGGGCCATGCGCGTCGGCAAGTAGGCCGATTCTGCACGCTAGTTGCACGTTCGCGAACAAGTTACGGCTCTTTTCAGCGGAGCCCATTTCGCAAGCAATCCCGAAACCCGGGACCTCGCGAGGATTACTTGTGCAATGATTCCATAAACAATGTCGGCTCCCAGGCCCGAGTAGACTTTTAGGCGGCACCAACCAACCCCGCGGCATCTAGAAACGCGACATTTCCCCCAAGCCGACTTCTGGGCAATCCTGCAGTCTCGGGTGTCAGCCCAGCGGTTAACCAGGCGGACGCCGAACTGCGCTAGCCGATAAGTTCCGGTTTGCCCGTAATCCAGGCGCGGTCTCAAGGGTTGCTGCTGATCTGCGCCGGGGACATGCGGTTCCAATTCGGGAATTCGTGGACGAAAATAGAAAAAAATTCCCATTTTTGTCTTGACCTGCCTTAGCTTCGTCCTACAGTTAGCTTAGTAAAAGTGCACGCTTCGAGACCCCTTCTGGACTATCGCGTGCGCTGGTGAGTGGGCAAAGCTACGACAGGAAAGATCGATCTGTCGCCGGCTCACCGTCCCCAGTTGTCGAGCCCTTCTAGCGACTCCAACTTCGTCTAACTTTCGATCATCAAGCAAAGAAGGCCCCCAATGAGCAAGCAACGTGGGCCACTGCTGCTGGTCATCTGTGCCGTTACGCCCGTAAGTGGCGGCTCTGCCTCAACCATTCAAGAGTCTGCAATACAACACGCGTCTGCTTTCTATGGCGCGGCCGATTGTCGATGGAATGTGCACTGCGACAACTGGCTTAGCTACTGGCTTCCTAAGCAATTTGGAGGATGAGATGAATCTCCTGGCCCCCTGCTTCCCTGCGTCCCGCTTCCGGCTCGCCTGCGTCTATACAGCTTCGCTGGTGTTCCTACTGGTGGCTGCAAGTCTGATCTCTCCGCCACTATACGCGGACTCGACCAGCACCAGTTCCATACAGGTCAGTAATTTCACGATGACCTCCAGCAGCGGCACGATCGTCTTCCTTGACCCCTGGACAGCGCAAGCCTTCGCGCAGGCGCAAAACAGCTTGGGGGAGAACAATTCGCAATACAACTCCAGCCTGGGCGGCCTGGCGCAGGCCAGTGCTAGTGTGCAATTCGCGTCGGCACAGAGCTCCGCCGATGCCCTAAACATGATCTTGATGGGCTCTACCACAGTAAATATCCCCGGGGGACTCATTGCCGCGAGTGCCGTGAGCCAACAGACGCTTTCCAACATGTTCGAGATAACAGGCGCAGGCGGTCCGGTGAATGTCACCTTCGGGGTCCTGCTCAACTCCATGCAGAGCTTGCTCACCGACTCCTCTGGATTCGCCAGCTCCGAGGTGACGTTCACACTCTCCGTAGATGGTAACGTCGTTTTGTTCAGCGATAGCGCGAAGCAGATCGGTCCGAACGGTTCGTGGAACTACAACTTCTCCGGTGAACTAACAAATACCATCCCTCTCTACGAGAATCAGTGGTACGAATTCACCGCATTCGCTGAGCAGGATCCCAATGGTTATGGCCAGACCCCAGAGCCGCCCACGATTGCATTGGCCCTGGGCGGGGCCGCGGTAGGTTTCATTCGCCGTCTGATCCTGGCCAAACGCGGTTAGAAGACTGGCTGCTCCGCTAGGGTCACCCAGGCCCAAAATCTGAAAAAGGGAGGACATTCCCATGTCGCGCCTCCGTCGTCTTGCAGCATTGGCAACGCTGTTCGCCGGCTTCCTCACACTCCTTCTCGCCCCGCAAACGGCCACCGCGAAAAACATCGGCGGCGACCCCCCAACCTGCTGGCTGGCGCGCTGCGAGACCTGGGCGCGGCAGATCGACGAGTACTTCGGGTACACGGCCTTCGACAAGAAGCTGTCGCTCGCCAAGAACAAGCAGCGGTTCAATGAGTACATGGCGCTGCAGACGACGCTGCGCGGGGCCACCGAGAGCACGGTGGAGAGAATCTTGGCCTGCTACGGCGTGGGCAAGGACGGCATGGCGGTGCTGGCGCAACTGATCGTCGCCAGCAAGTTGCAAGGGCCTGCCGGCGACCGTGCGCACGAGATGATACTAGCCGGATTGAGCGGGGTCGAGACCCTCGACGGCAAGGCGGCGGGCGGCGGGGTCGACATCGGCGGGGACGTGAGCCAGGACCCGGCCAACAATGCCACACTGAAGCTGCTGCTGGCCTCGTTCGCCGACAAGGCGATCACCTACAAGATGCCGCATCCGCGGTTGAACATCCCCGGCGTGCCCGACATCGACGACCAAGAGACGCCGCGCGAGCACATCAAGCGGCAGGTGCGCGGCATGATGCTTGACGGCGAAAGCAAGAAAATCCAGTGAGGAAAGCGCTCGCTACTATGTCAATAACGCCTGCAGAGAAACTGCAATGGACATCCAGGAAACTGGCGCAAGTCGCGGGCGGCGGCTCAGCTAGGCCGACATGAAGGGGCGGAGTTGGGCCACATTTGCGATATAACCGCTTCAAAATCAACCGGTTGAGGGGTAAATGCCTACAAGGAGCCACGGGCGCAACGTGGGCCAACGTAGCGCGAACGTGAGCCGTTTTACGCGCTTACCAGACGCCAAATTGACGCGGTTTGGGGCTGGAACGGCAATTCTGCTGCGAAAGTAGTGCACTTTCTCTATACGGCGTACCGGTTCTCAGCTGCGCTTCGAATGCAACTGCAAAATCCTTGTGGGAGCGAGTCGA
>PLBW01000002.1:293-3474 GCA_003135475.1 Acidobacteriaceae bacterium | reverse complement strand
TGGTACGCCTCGTAACCCGTGGCGAACGCGGGCATTCCGAATACCACGCGGGAGGAACTGTTCGAACGCGAGCGCGGAGTCGATCCTGGTGTGCGGCTTTGGGACGGCAGCCGGGTGAGGAGCTTATTGATGCTCCGATCGACACTGCACGTCGAAACCGCTCGTTCGCAGGAGTAATCTCGGCTCAGGGGTGCAATTGGACCCCGGTTGAAAGGAAGGTTGCTCAGGTCATGGCAGACACAGGTGAAAACCGGCAGATAATCGGACGTTCAACCGCGAAAGAAGCAGAGACGGTTCGGGCGTCCAAAAGGGTCGTTTCTAAGGAGCGGTCAACAGCAAAAGCAAGCAATGCTGCGTTCGGCGCTACTGAGAAGGGTTCTCGACGACGTGTGAAAGGGAGCGGACAGCGGAGTTCTGATCCCAAAGCTTCGAAGACGTGAGCGGAGCAAGCACCGGCCACTAGTCACGAAACACGGCGCGGGTCTGTTCATCCGAAAGAGCCTTCATTCGATCTGCGGGTGTTAGATTGACTCCGCGCCGTGTGCTGGTTCAGCCTGAAATGGAGAAGCAGCGTTTTCCGTTAGTGTAGATTCCGCCCCTTCGGGGCGGGGATTTTCAAGGCATGGGGGTCTATCGTCCGATGGCTTTTTCGGCACAGTGCACAGCGCGCGAGGATAAGCTCCCACGCTGCTGAGCATCGGCTCGATGAGCCCCACCAGGGTGTCCCTCAGCATGGTTGCGTCCCCGCAGAGCTCGCTTCCGTTTCGCCTGGCAAGATCATTGTAGCTCCACCACGTCCATCGGTCTCCGGATGCGCCGTGATCCGGGGCTCAATCGCCGAGACATAAACCGACGAATCGAAACGTGGTCAGGCGTTGTGACGGAACGCTGGCGAGACGGTGGCACCTGTGTTATTGATTTCACAATCGGCTGGTTTCGCTTGATTTGGCTGTTCACCAGAGGCCATCAAGCCCTCGTTCTGGAGAACCTCGCACTCCGTCAACAGTTGGCTGTCTGCAAGCGGCACAGCAAGCGTCCGCGGTTAAGGTGCTCTGATCGCCTGTTCTGGCGTGCTGGCAGGACTTTGGAAGGGCTGGCGACGAGCCTTGGTTCAAGTGCACCCAGATACGTCAGGAAAGAGGACTCCGGAAGGTCGATCACTGATTGTGGATGTGTGATCGGCCCACCCGAACTTGGCCAGAAACCGGCATGTGGGAGATTACTCCTATGAAGTCGGCCAGCATCCGGCAACCGCATTGGCACCGCCGCTTGGACGAGAAACGCCCATTCCGCCGATGTGCCGGCGGCCATGACCCTGAAGCCGTGGGTTGTGCCGGTCAAAGCGGATTAGTGGTGTTAAACGCCCTTCCGGGACTCTAAAGTAGTTCGAGTTTACCGTCGGCAATCACGGTCATACTCATTTCGCTGCGTTTGACACAACCACCTTTGGCATATCTCTCTGCACGCCTGGGCACCAATATTTCATCGAAAAGTCATGCTCCACGATTGGTTCGAGGCCAGTCGATCCGCCAACGCTCGCCAGGTGCTCGAACCCAGAACAGGGGTTTCACCGGAGTGCCGCGTGCGTGGTGATAGAGCGCAGCAGTGCGCCCGTAAAAGCCGCGTGTATGCCACGACTCGCGCCACCCGAAACGCTGGCAGTCGAGGTGATGGCAGAACTCATGACAAAGGGTGCTGAGGAACGTGCCGAAGGAGGTGACTTGTTTCCGGATGGCGGTCCGCATCCAGAGACGGATGAGTAGGGTTTCGGGATGGTAGTCCCCGAACAACTCAATAGCCGAACCGCCTTCGCGGACTCGAAGCGGGCGGGCCGCAAGTACTCGGATCGCGGGCTGGCGAACCAGGTAGAAAGCAGATGCGGCCGATAGAAACTCCGCACATGCTTGGTGAATCGGGGAGGCAGTGCTGCCCTGCATGGCCGAATGGATAGACTCTGCCGACGCTTGCAACCGGTCGTCCTCGGGGACTTCTAACGCTGTGAGCCGGTCGCTCTCAAGAAACCTTGCCCGTAACGCTGCTGTGCTCGGCGGTCGGTCGGTAAGCATCGCTGAAAATTGTCAACCCAGCCTGCCGAGGTGCACAAGAGCCGAGCAACTCTATGGGACTGTCAGAGCCTCAGATTTCGCGGATTCAGCTTTGTGCCTGAGCAGGAATATCTCCTAACGGGGAACTAACCGTCGGGGTGTCACTATGCAGTTGGCTGTTGGCTATCCCGTTCCGCTATGTGGGCTGGCAACCAATCCGACAACGTGGGAGTCAGATAGAAGCGCGGAAACAAGAGATCGTCAGCAGGACTGATTAGCCCTTCCGCGACCGCCACACGCGCAAGCGGCGTCTGCGGGTAGATCCGTAGCCCCACCGTAACCTTGAGCGCATCAAGATGCAATCCATCCGCAAATGCCAAGCTCTCTTCGACCGAATCTCTGGTCTCGCCGGGCGCTCCGAGCAACAGAAACCCATTGCGCTTTACGCCGGCGTCGCGAAACATGGCAGCAATCGCCGCTACCTCGGCGCAATTGAACTGTTTGTTCAGTTGCCGCAGCACTGGTTCTGACCCGCTCTCGAATCCCAAGCTCACCTGCGTGCAGCCTGCTCTTGCCATGAGTTCCACAAGTTCGGGATCAACCCACTTCGGATATATGATTGCCCACCAGTCCAGCCCCAGCTCGGCAGCAATGATTTGGCGACACAGTTCCTTGGCGTATTCCAACGGTATATTGAAGGTGTTATCCACGAAATAGAATTCGCGAAAGCCGCATTGCCAAAGATCTTTAAGCCAACGGACGACTGCTGCGGGCGACCGCTGTCGTACCAGTCGGCCTTCGATGATGCTCGTTGAGCAATAGATGCAATCCAGCGGACAGCCGCGCCTGCTCTGGACCGGTATTCGCGCTGTTGCAAGCTCTGAGTGCAGCCAAAGGCTCGGGTCGGGCAGCGGCAACGCATCCAGATCAGCACCACATGCTCTTGGAGTCGGCGGCCTGGTTGCTAGATACACCCCTGGCGGCGCCGGCCCTTCTTTGCCTCGCTCGATCCAAGAAAGCAAGGCAGGAAACGCCACCTCGCCTTCCCCCTGAATGCCCATGTCGACGCCAAGATAAGCCAACGCGCTTTCAGGGAAGATGCTGTAGCCAGCGCCACCCAACACGATAGTGGCCGG
>PLBW01000002.1:0-273 GCA_003135475.1 Acidobacteriaceae bacterium | reverse complement strand
GTCGATTGTCGACGGGAGGGTCAGCAATTGCACCTCATGACCAGCCCTCTCCGTCGCCGCCGCGACACAGGCCAGTCCAAAGGGCAAGGGCGTCATCGATCCTGCCTCATCCATCGCCGAGAGGAACAGTACCCGCATAGTTCTTCACCCACTGCAAACTGCGCATCTGTTGAGGCGAGCAGCCTGCGTTCAGAGCTCCTTCATCCAGTCAGCCGTCTTCATGACGCGGCTGAACCGCATCTGCTGGGTGACCAGGATCGCCCGATGCAACTC